>NZ_VCQZ01000003.1 GCF_005938195.1 Paenibacillus thermoaerophilus | reverse complement strand
AAGATGAGATTTCCCAGCAAGTAAGACCCCTTGAAGACGACGAGGTAGATAGGTTCGAGGTGGAAGCGCGGCAACGCGTGGAGCTGACGAATACTAATCGGTCGAGGGTTTCATCTGGCGAGCCGCAGCGAGCGGCAGCGGAAGCAGAAACGATAAGTTCGCATCCAGTTTTCAGGGTGTAAATGAAAATTCCCTGTAGACAAACGATAAAGTTTGTGCTAAAATCAATGACGCTGTTCCCTGATAGCTCAGTCGGTAGAGCACTCGGCTGTTAACCGAGTTGTCACAGGTTCGAGTCCTGTTCGGGGAGCCATATGGAGAGATGTCCGAGTTGGTCGAAGGAGCACGATTGGAAATCGTGTAGGCGTCACAAGCGTCTCGAGGGTTCGAATCCCTCTCTCTCCGCCAGCTCATCGCGGCCCGTTGGTCAAGGGGTTAAGACACCTCCCTTTCACGGAGGTAACAGGGGTTCGAATCCCCTACGGGTCACTTTCATGGACGCTTAGCTCAGCTGGGAGAGCATCTGCCTTACAAGCAGAGGGTCGGCGGTTCGATCCCGTCAGCGTCCACCATAACATCGCGGGGTGGAGCAGTCCGGTAGCTCGTCGGGCTCATAACCCGAAGGTCGTAGGTTCAAATCCTGCCCCCGCAATAAGGTTTTCGATCGGCTGATGTTCGCTTGCGGGATGTGAGCCGAGTCGAAAACGCAAGATGGAGCTGTGGTGTAGAGGCCTAACATGCCTGCCTGTCACGCAGGAGACCGCGGGTTCGAATCCCGTCAGCTCCGCCACTTACAACCTTGACAACCGTAAGGCTCGGTAGCTCAGTTGGTAGAGCAGAGGACTGAAAATCCTCGTGTCGGCGGTTCGATTCCGTCCCGAGCCACCATGCAGGCAAGCGACAGAAATTATGCCGCTATAGCTCAATTGGTAGAGCAACTGACTTGTAATCAGTAGGTTGGGGGTTCGATTCCTCTTGGCGGCACCACTGTGGAGGCTTAGCGAAGTGGCCAAACGCAGCAGACTGTAAATCTGTTCCCGTTCGGGTTCGGTGGTTCGAATCCATCAGCCTCCACCACTTTACCTTCCTTGCCTAGGGGCATAGTTTAAAGGTAGAACAGCGGTCTCCAAAACCGTTAGTGTGGGTTCAATTCCTGCTGCCCCTGCCAGTTGTTTTGAAAATTTGACATGGCGGTCGTGGCGAAGTGGCTAACGCATCGGATTGTGGCTCCGACATTCGAGGGTTCGATTCCCTTCGATCGCCCCATTACACACGTTGGGGATTAGCCAAGCGGTAAGGCAACGGACTTTGACTCCGTCATGCCTAGGTTCGAATCCTAGATCCCCAGCTTCATACGCGGACGTGGCTCAGTGGTAGAGCATCGCCTTGCCAAGGCGAGGGTCGCGAGTTCGAATCTCGTCGTCCGCTCCATTTTTATTTCCGGCGCCATAGCCAAGTGGTAAGGCAGAGCTCTGCAAAAGCTTTACCCCCAGTTCGAATCTGGGTGGCGCCTCCAAATCTGCCTACAGGCCGGGGTGGCGGAATAGGCAGACGCAAAGGACTTAAAATCCTTCGGTGGGTGACCACCGTACCGGTTCAAGTCCGGTCCTCGGCACCAACGTTTGTTAGTGAGTATGCACCCTTAGCTCAGCTGGATAGAGCGTTTGACTACGAATCAAAAGGTCAGGAGTTCGAATCTCTTAGGGTGCGCTTCTGCTGGTGTGGCGGAATGGCAGACGCGGCGGACTCAAAATCCGCTTCCGGCGACGGAGTGGGGGTTCAAGTCCCTTCACCAGCATAACCGAACAAGAAGCTCCGCAGTTCGAAACAATCGGACTGCGGAGCTTCTTTTTTTTGCGTGGAGCGACGACGCAGAGCTAATTCCCCGCCGATAAGCTTACCGAAGCTTATTTTTTTGCTTTTGCGAACGCGGGTCGTACTTCGCGCCTGCTTCATGGAAAAACGTATGCGGGTGGAAAATGGTATGCTCCGTCAGCCGCCGCGAAGCTTCGCGAGGAGTGTAACGAGAGTCCTGCAGGCGCCCATGCGCGGCTCTGGAATTATGTATAAGCTCCGAAACATGTCTGTAGATCGGATGTAAGCGCTGCCGCTACAATGGCGGTGTACAACACGACAGACGATTTGGGGTGAGCGCGCGTGGAGAGAGTGGCGACGACGCAGATAGCGGGTGCGTCCTTAAGGCGTTCCTCGTTATCCGCGAGGCTGTGGAAGGCAAGATGGTATTACTTCTTTATGCTGCCGGGACTCGTGTATTTTCTGATCTTTAAAATTTTACCTATGTGGGGCGTGTTGATGGCGTTTCAAAACTATCAGCCGTCCCTCGGGTTATGGGGCAGCAAATGGGTCGGCTTCAAGCATTTCGAACGGCTTTTTCAGTCGCCCGATTTTTGGATGCTGTTTAAAAATACGTTTATGCTGGCGTTGTACAACCTTGTCATTTATTTTCCGATTACGCTGATTCTGGCTCTGATCCTGAACGAAGTGCGCCATGAAGCCTACAAGCGGACCGTTCAGACGCTTGTGTATATTCCGCATTTTTTATCCTGGGTCGTGGTCGCGGGCATCACGTTTCTGCTGCTCGGATCGGAGGGGTTGTTCAACAAAATCGGAGAAACGTTCGGCCAGCCTCGGGTGGACTACCTGTACAGCACGGATTGGTTCCGGCCGCTTATCGTCATGCAGATCATCTGGAAGGATGCCGGATGGGGAACGATTATTTTCCTCGCGGCTCTGGCCGGGGTTAACGTGCAACTGTATGAAGCCGCCAAAATCGACGG
The DNA here is from genome assembly GCF_005938195.1 of Paenibacillus thermoaerophilus. Taxonomy (GTDB): domain Bacteria; phylum Bacillota; class Bacilli; order Paenibacillales; family Reconciliibacillaceae; genus Paenibacillus_W; species Paenibacillus_W thermoaerophilus. The sequence continues at coordinate 227,850 of NZ_VCQZ01000003.1, read as the reverse complement.
GGCGTCGCGGTTCCGCATGATGTGGCATATTACGCTTCCGGCTATCCGCAGCGTTATCGTCATCCTGCTTATTTTGAGGCTGGGACATTTCATGGACCTCGGCTTCGAGCAAATTTACCTGATGCTCAATTCGCTGAACCGCGGGGTCGGGGAAGTGTTCGACACGTACGTGTTCCGGGTCGGCATCCAGCAAGGACAGTTCAGCTACAGCGCCGCCGTCGGTTTGTTTAAATCGGTGATCGGCTTGGTGCTGGTATGGTCCGCGAACCGGATCGCCAAAAAATTCGGCGAAGAAGGCATCTACTGAGGGGTGAGAGCATGACCTATGATCGTACGTTAACGAACCGGCTTATCGATATGGTCATCTACGGCATTCTGGGCGTCATCTCGGCATGCGCGCTCCTTCCGTTCCTGTACGTCTTCATCAATTCGTTCTCCGCGACGGAGGAGCCGTTCCCAAGCGAATGGACTTTGTCCGCTTACCGCTATATTTTCTCCACCGACAAGTTTCTCCGCAGCCTGGCCGTCAGCGTCTATATCACGCTGCTGGGCACGGCGCTGAGTTTGACGGCGACGGCCTTCATGGCTTACGGCTTGTCCGCCCGTTCGGTTCCGGGGCGCAAATGGGTGCTGCTGATGGTGCTGTTCACGATTTTGTTCAGCGGCGGCATGATTCCGACGTATTTTGTCGTGCGTGCGGTCGGTCTGATCGATACACTGTGGGCGTTAATGATTCCCGGTTTGATGAGCGGCTTTTATCTGCTGGTCATGAAGGATTTCTTCCAGAGCGTGCCCGACGAACTGAAGGAAGCGGCACAAATCGACGGCTGTCACGAAGTCGGGATCTTCTTCCGCATCATCATTCCGCTGTCTCTGCCGGCTTTGGCTGCATTCGGGCTGTTTTACGCCGTTGGCTTGTGGAATCAGTATTTCAGCGCCATTCTCTACATCAACGACAGCACGAAATGGCCCGTGCAGGTGCTGCTCCAACAAGTGATCATGCAAGCCTCGGGGATCGGCGACTCGACCCAAATGGGCGAGAACATGTCCTTCTACGGCCAGTCGGTCCGGATGGCGGTTATTATCGTCACGACGGTCCCGATCTTATTGGTCTATCCGTTCCTGCAGAAACATTTTGCCAAGGGTGTTCTTCTGGGCTCGGTGAAAGGATAACCGGGCTCCGGAGTCTCCATATGCATCAAATTCAAACACATAGGAGGTCTGCAACAATGGCTGGGGCAAAGAGAAGGGGAAAAGGATCGGCAAGCGCGGTTGCGCTGCTGTTGGCGATGTCAGTCGCGGCAGCCGGCTGCAGCAAGGGAGACGGCGGTAGCGCAAGCTCAAGCGAGCCTAACGCTTCGCAAGGGCCGAGCGCGGCGGCAAGCGGCAATCCCGCGGAGAAAAACGAGCCGTTTAAAATTACGATGTCGATGAACTTCGACGGCAAAGATATTCCGAATCCGAACAACCCGGTGCAGCAGGCGATCGAGACATATACGAACACGAAGCTGGACATCCGGTACACGCCGGGCGCGCAGTACCAGGAGAAGCTGTCCGTTCTGATCGCGTCGGGAGATTTGCCGATGGTGGTCGCAAGCTACGGCGCTCCCAAGCAGTCGTACCTGCTGACCGCGTTCGAAAACGGCGTGTTTTGGGATATCGCGCCTTACCTTAAAGAGTACCCGAACTTGTCGAAGCTGAATCAGGCCATCTACGACAATATCGCGTACAAGGGCAAAATATACGGGCTGCCCCGCGAGCGGCCGCTGGCCCGCAACGCGTTCATCTATCGCGCGGATTGGCTGGAGAACCTGGGCATGCAGGAGCCGAAAACGCTGGAAGAATTCTACAATATGTTGAAAGCGTTTAAGGAAAAAGATCCGGACAAAAACGGCAAAAACGACACCTATGGCTTGAGCACGGGCAATGTCGGCGGATCGGGTCCCGAGCCGTCTGCGTACGGCGTCGTGTTGGGCGCGCCCAACGTGTGGGAGGTGCGGAACGGGGAATTTATCCGCGACGTGTTCACCCCCGAGTACCTGGAAGGCTTAAAGTTCCAGAAGCGGCTGTTCGAGGAGGGACTGATCCACCCGGACTTCGCAATGATGGACCGTCCGAAGATGGAAGGCGAATTCGAGAACGGCAAGGCCGGCGTCATCTATAATACGACCAATGTCGCGGTGTCGTACGAAGCCCGGGTGAAGGCGCATTTCCCCGACGCGAAAATCAGCTTCTTCAGTCTGCTGGCGAACGACAAGGGAGAGAAACGCATCGCCGGGGCGATGGGCTCCAACGGCATACTGATGTTCCCCAAATCGAGCGTCAAGACGGAAGCCGAACTGAAACGGATTCTGAAGTTTTTCGATCAACTGGCCGACAAGGAGATGGCCGACCTGCTGGAGTGGGGCATCGTCGGCAAGCATTCCCAACGGAAAGACGGCAAGTACGAGATGATCAACCAGGAAGCGTTCGACAATGAAGTGGCGTTCCCCTATAAGTGGCCGCTGCGCGTCGTCGCCCTGGATGCCATCAAGTCGCCGGGCATTGTGAATCCGCTTGTGGAGAAAGAGATTCAAGTGACGGAGGAAAACAAAAAATACGTCGTCAACAATCCGACCAACGCGATCTTGTCGGCAACGTTCACCGAACGCGGCGTCGAGCTGGAGCAGATCATCAAGGACGCCAATACGAAATTCATCATGGGCGTCATCGACGAAGCCAAATGGAAAAGTGAAATGGAACGGTGGAAAAGCTCCGGCGGCGATAAAATCGCCAAGGAATATGCCGAAGATTGGGCCAAAGGGAACAAATAACCGCAATGATCGGGGACAAGTCAGCCGGAGACGGGGGCTTGTCCTCGTTTCCCGCTGCGCGGCTAGAAAAATGTATGTGCCGGAAATTTGCCGCTTGAACAGGGAACCGGCCTTCCGATATGATGGGGACAGCGAGAGGGGGATGAGAGATGCGAAAAACATGCGGACGCCGCTTCGTTGCCGTTGTCGCGATACTTCAAGTCACCCTTTTCTTGTCGACATCCTGCAGCCCGGCCGGAGGAGCGAAGCAGCAGCCCGAAACGGCAGGGAAGCCGCTGATTACCGTAGGCATATATGATCGCGGAACGGTTCCTACCGAGGAAGGCACGGTGGCCCATAACCGCTGGACCCGCTGGATTAACGAGCATAGTCCGGTTGCGGTGAAGTTTATTCCGATTCCGCGGGGAGAATCCGTGCAGAGGTACAAGGCGCTGTTCGCGTCCGGCAACGCCCCGGATCTGGTGCTTGACTTCGATTCGTCGTTTCTGGCGGAACTGGTGGCCGACGGTCAAGTCATTCCGATCGATGATCTCGTCGAGCGCCACAGCACCGAATACAAGAAGCTGCTGGAGCAATACCCGTTGGTGCGCAAGCTGGCGACGGAACCGGACGGAAACATGTATCTGATCGCGCAGATTACCGGCTTGAAGACCAACCACTCCCTGTTGATCCGGGATGATTGGCTGGAAGCGCTCGGCTTGGAAGCGCCGCAAACGGCGGAACAATTATTCGAAGTTGCGAAAGCGTTTGCATTTTCCGATCCCGACGGCAACGGCCGCGACGACACGCTCGGCATCAATTTTACCGGACTCGGTCCGTTGTTAAACAACAAAATCGCCGGAGGGATTCGTCCTCTCGATATGATGTTCCGCAACGTCGGCTACTTGATCGAGAACGGGCAAGTGGTAAGAGCTTGGGAGCAGGCGCAAGCGGCGCTGGCCTATCAGAAGCGGTTGTACGAGAGCGGCGTGATCGATCCCGACTTCATGACCGACAAAGACGGGGAGAAGGCCAAGCTGGATTTCGTAAACGGGAAGCTCGGCATCTTCTGGGTAAGCAGCGGCATCGAGGACGCGTACCCGCTGCTGCAATCGTTGCTGAAGCATGTCCCGACGGCCAGGGTCAAAGCGATCCCGCTGCCGAAAGGACCGTTCGGGCAATTCAATCCGCTGGCCAAAGCGCCGGTGCAACTGGTCGGAGCGATCAACAAAAATGCTTCCAATCCCGAAGCCGTGATGAAGTATATCGATTTTATGGTTTCCGAAAAAGCGCTGACCGCGCTTCGATTCGGCATCGAGGGAGAACATTTCGAGCGGACCGCGGACGGCTGCTACCGGTACATCGACCGGGAGAAATACAACCGCGAGATGTCCTGGACGCTTGACCTGTATATGCCTTCGGCCCGCGTCATATTGGGCAAATGCAATTCGCTGGCGTCCTCGCTCGATCCGACGAATCCGATCGACAAGCAATACATGGAGATTGAGGCCGACGGCGAGAAGTATTCCCTGAATCCCGACGTGGAATTCGCGTATCCGGTGTGGAACTGGCCGACGCTGCCCAAAGGGCTGCAGATGTCGATGGCCGACGGCATCTATGCGCTGACCGACATCTACTACCGCGCGATCGTCGATCCGGCCTACAGCGTCGAGCAAGCGATCGCCGATGCCCGGCAGGCCTGGGAGCAGTCGGGAGGAACGAAGGCGGACGAATATTACAGAAGCTGGTTTGCCAAAAACCGGGAGCGTGTGCTCTTGTCCAATGAATATTACTCGATCCGGTAAAAACATCGCGAATTGGCAGGGGCGGTCCAATGAATCGAAAATGGTTTTATCGCCAATTGATCTCGTACGTGCCGATTTTTTTGCTGATCACCTCGTTCCTTGCATATATCGCGTTCTTCTCGCTCAGCGAGATGTCGAAAAAATCAGCGCAGCAGATTAACGAAATGGCAACCGGCCGCCTGCTGCAATTGGTGGACCATTCGCTGCAGGAGATCGACAAGCTCGTCCTCAAGGAGATGAGCGACAATTCCAGGCTGCTCCGGTACTTTTACGGCGGGAACGCGGCCGTATTGAAGGAGAGCGAAGCGTCCGACACGATCCGGAGCTGGATGGTTTTTAATCCGCTGATTCATTCGGCCTATCTGTACCGCAAAAGCGACGACATCGTCCTGACCAACACGCTCCGCGTTCCGCTCTCCCAGTTCGCGGACGCGGAATTTCTGATCCAGCAGACCCGGGACCGGACGTACAAGCCGTGGAGCAATCCGAGGATGTACCGGGACTCCACCTTTCAGGGCCGAACGGAACAAGTCGTATCGATGGTGAAGCCGGTGCCCGTCTCAAGCGGCGAGTTGGGCGTGCTGGTGGTGAACGTCAAGACGTCGGATCTGCAGGCGATCCTGAATCCGCCTTCCGATTCGCAGCTGAGCTTCATCGAGTTGTACGACAGCAAGGGGCTTCCGTTCCGCCAGCGGGCTGCGGATGCGAATCTGAAGGTGCTGACCGAGCTGCGCTCCGACTATACCGGCTGGACGATCCGGAGCGGCATCGGCCAATTCCGGTTGTCCGATTTTTCGGAAAGCAACCTGATTACGACCGTCGCGATCGCCGTTTTGTCGATCGTAATCGGAACGGTGTGGTTTATTTTCGTCATCCGATTGAATTACAAACCGATCGGGACGATTATGGACCGGCTGAAATCGGCCACCCAGTTGAAAGGCAAGGTGCCGGATGCGGAGGACAGCCACGAGCTTCAGATCATCGAAACGGCGCTCGACAATTTGATTCGCCAATCCATCGATTACGAGAAGGCGCATGAGGAGGATTTGTTATATCGCCGGAAAGTGTTTTTTCACGAGGTGCTGCAAGGAAACCGAACCTTCGGACCGGGCGAGTGGGAGCGGGAGCTGGAGATTTTGCAGCTTCCGTCGCATATGAAGCAATTCCGCGTCGTATTGATCGAGATCGACAAGTACGCCCGCTTCTGCTCCGAATATAATCAACGCGACCAGAATCTGCTGAAATTCGCCATGGGGAACATCGTGAAGGAAATGGCGTCGTCCATGTCGTTCACCGTTTGGATGGAGTGGCTGGAGAGCAGCCGGCTCGGGCTCCTGTTTATGGGCGATCAGGCGGAAGAGCAGTCGTCGCGGCCCGTTGCGGAATTATGCGAGCGCATACGGAGCTGGGTTCAGCAGCATCTCAAGTTTTCGGTGACGATCGGGATCGGGGACGCCGTCGACAAGCCGGAGCATATCTTGTTGTCCTTCGGGCAAGCGGAGGATGCGTTGGAGAACAAAATATTTGCCGGAACGAACCGCGTGATCTTGTTCGAGGAGACTCCGGACGACCCGCTATACTCGCCTATTCACGAGTATTTGCCGGAAATCCGCCGCATCACGAGAATGTACCGGATGGGAGAGCCGGAATGGCAGGATGCGTTTAACGAGCTGTTCCGTTCCTTCCGGCATGGCGGTCTGAGCCGTGACGATGTCGTGACGCTGGTGAACGTGGTGATGATGACGTTCTTCCGGGAAATCGCGGAGCTCCCGATGGAATACAAGGAGTTGTGGAAAACTTCGGTGATGCCGGCGATGAACGATGCGTTTGTCGCGTTTGACAGCGTGGAGGAGGTTCGCGTCTCGTTTCTGGAATCGCTGCGTTCATTCGAGAACCGGATGAAGGAGCTGCGGGAATCCCGGCAATACGTGTCCGTGGTCGAGCAGGTGCGCCGTTATATCGACGAGAATTACGGCAACCCCGACTTGTCGCTGGCGCATCTCGGGGATGCGTTCGCCGTCAATCCCAAATATCTCAGTTATATGTTCAAAGAGCAGCTCGGCGTCAAATTCGTCGATTATCTGGCGACCGTCCGGATGGAGTATGCCAAAGGGCTGCTGGAGTCCACCGATTATTCCATTCCGGACATCGCGAATCGGGTCGGCTACGTTCACGCGGTCTCGTTTAACCGGGTCTTCAAGAAAATGGTCGGCCAGACCCCGGGTGAATACCGCAGCCGCAGCAGAAAAGACGCGATTTAGAATATGGTGTCCGCCGCGAAACATGTCTGTAGACGGTGCGGACGGCGGTTGCTACAATGAGGCGCTGAACTGACAGACTTTTAGACTTTTGATCTTCAAGGGAGGACAACTGATGAAAACGGATCGCAGTTATGCATGCTGGCTGCAGGTTGAGAGAATCGGCGAGCCGGCGCTGCGGGATTCATACGCGCGCCGGTGCGGCGAGATCGCGGTCGTTGGCGAAGGCGCCGTGCTGCATACGGCGGCGGATGAATTGGCGGCCGGAATTGCCGCCATGCTTGGCGACGTTCCCGTGCGAACGGCCGGTCAGCCTCGCTATGCCCGGCATCTGCTGCTCGGCAAGCTTCAGGACTTGCCGGCGGAGATTCGGGTCTCGCTTGCGGATGCGGAATCCCGGCTGGGAGAAGAAGGGTATGTCATCAAAACCTGCGGCGATCGCATCGTGCTCGCCGGCAACACCGATCGAGCCGTCTTGTACGCGGCGTTCCGCTTGCTGCGGCTGATGGCGTGCGGATGCGGCCCGGAGGAGCTGTCCATCCTTGACAAGCCGGCGAACGGGCTGCGGATGATCAATCAGTGGGACAATATGGACGGATCGATCGAAAGAGGTTATGCGGGGAAATCGATTTTTTACCGCAACAACCGCATCGTGGACGATCTCACCCGCGTTCGCGATTACGCCCGGCTGCTCGCCTCGGTCGGCGTTAATGCGATTGCGGTCAACAACGTCAACGTGCATGACGAAGAGACGCGGCTGATCGACCGTCACTTGCCGGACGTGTCCCGTCTGGCAGACGTATTCCGCGCCTACGGCATCCGGCTGTTCCTGAGCGTCAATTATGCGAGTCCGGTACAAATCGGCGCGCTGGAGACGGCGGACCCGCTTGATCCGGGCGTCAGGAAGTGGTGGGCGGATATTGCCCGGAACATCTACAACGCGATTCCCGATTTCGGCGGTTTTCTCGTCAAAGCGGATTCGGAATTTCGCCCGGGGCCGTTCACCTACGGACGGGACCATGCCGACGGCGCGAACATGCTGGCGGAAGCGTTGGGGCCTTACGGCGGGCTCGTAATCTGGCGCTGCTTCGTCTACAACTGCCTGCAGGATTGGCGGGACCGGACAACCGACCGGGCGAAAGCGGCCTACGATCACTTCAAGGGCCACGACGGCCGGTTCAAGGACAACGTCATTCTGCAAATCAAAAACGGACCGATGGATTTCCAGGTGCGCGAGCCGGTATCCCCGCTGTTCGGCGCGATGACGGAGACGAACCAACTGCTGGAGCTGCAAATTACGCAGGAGTATACGGGCCATCAGCGGCATTTGTGTTATCTGGTGCCCCAGTGGAAAGAAGTGCTCGACTTCGAGACGTATGCGAAAGGCGAAGGTTCGACCGTGGCGCAAATCGCCAGCGGCGCTTTGTACAACCGGAAATACGGAGGCATGGCCGCCGTGTCCAACATCGGCGACGATCTGAACTGGACGGGCCATCTGCTGGCGCAGGCGAACTTGTACGGGTACGGCCGCTTGGCGTGGAATCCGAGCCTTTCCTCCGAGGAAATCACCCGCGAGTGGATCGTTCAGACCTTCGGCCCGGACCCGGTTGTCGCCGATACCGTCTCGCGTATGCTGCTGGAGTCGTGGAATATCTACGAGAGCTATACCGCTCCCCTCGGCGTGGGATGGATGGTGAACCCGGGCAGCCATTACGGACCGAATGTGGACGGTTACGAATATTCCAAGTGGGGGACGTACCACTACGCGGATCATGCCGGAATCGGCGTCGATCGCACCGTCCGGACCGGAACGGGTTATACGGCGCAATACCATCCGCCGCGTTCGGACGAATACGAGTCGCTGGAGCGGTGTCCGGACGAGCTGCTGCTGTTTTTCCACCACGTTCCTTATACGCATAAGCTCAAATCGGGCAAAACCGTCATCCAGCATATATACGACAGCCGCTTCGAGGGCGCGGAGCGGGCGCAAGGTCTGGTCGAGGCGTGGCGTTCGCTGCGGGGCAGAATCGACGAAAGCCGGTACAATCAAGTGCTGGAGCGTCTGGAGGAGCAAGCGGAACACGCGAAGGAATGGCGCGATGTGATCAACACGTATTTTTGGCGCAAATCGGGTATCCCGGATGCGTTAGGCCGTAAAATATATTGAGCCGTTTGGCTGCGAGCCGGCCGCGAGGCGGCGCCGAAGTCGTCAAAGGTTTCGGCGCCGCCTCTTTTCCGTTTGGCGCGGTTAGGCGCTTCGGGCCCAAGTGTTCCCCGCGCAACAATTGCGCTTGATTCCCCGAACTTTTTTTCGTTTAATGGAGGAAGGCAGGAGGGGACGCGCGATGTTTGAGAAACTGACGGATCGATTCGGCCGGACGCATGATTACTTGCGCATCTCCGTAACGGATAAATGCAACTTGCGATGCGTCTACTGCATGCCGGAGGAAGGAATGGAGTTCGAACCGGACAGCCGGCTGATGGGAGACGACGAGATCGTCCGGATTGTCGAGACGGCAGCCGGGATGGGAATCCGAAAGCTGCGGATAACCGGCGGCGAGCCGCTTGTCAGGAAGGACCTCGACCGGCTGATCGCGCGCTTATCCGCCATTGAGGGCATCGAGGACATCGCTTTGACGACAAACGGGATTTTCCTCGCTCCGCGGGCCGAGCGGCTCCGGGAAGCCGGGCTGACCCGAGTCAACATCAGCCTGGACTCGATGAGGGAGGACCGGTTTCGCCTGATTACCCGGGGAGGCGACGTACACAAGGTGCTTGAGGCGATCGAAGCTTCCGTCCGGGTCGGGTTCTCGCCGATCAAGCTGAATGTCGTGCTGATGAAGGGGCTGAACGACGACGAAATAGCCGACTTTCTGAAGCTTACGCTGGAACGCGGTCTGACGGTCCGTTTTATCGAGTACATGCCGATCGGACATGAGGATGACAACTGGAGGGAGCGTTATCTGCCGCTGTCGGCCGTGCTGGAGACTTGCGCTTCCTTGGGGTGGACGTACGAAGCGGTCGGATCGGTGTACGGGAACGGGCCCAGCGAGAACTATCGGATCGCGGGAGCGCTTGGAACGTTCGGCCTGATTCATCCGGTCAGCGATCATTTCTGCGCGAGCTGCAACCGGCTGAGATTGACGGCCGACGGGCAGATCAAGCCGTGCCTGTATTGGAACTACGAATCCGATGTGCGATCGGTGTCCCGCGATCCGGAGGCGATCGAGCGGGTATTCCGCGCGGCGCTGGACCTGAAGCCGGAAAACCACGAGATGGCTCAAGCGTTGGCGAAAACCGAACGCAGCCATATGCCGACGGTCAGGCGCATGTCCCAGATCGGCGGATAAGCAAGGCCAACGCAGGGAAAAGGCTTCCGCGTGAACGCGGAAACGGGGGAGCTGACTCCGACAGGGATGAACCTGAGCGTACCCAAACCCGTCTGCCTCACATTCGCATAGCGCGGGCTTTGCAAGAAGAAAAAAGGCCGCATCGCTTCCGAAGCCGGAAGAATGCGGCCTTTTTCCCCCGCAGTATCGTCAGATTACGGTACTGGTGTTATTGTTTCTGCCGGTAAACTCCAGAACGATAACCAGCAGTATGAACAGAACGAGGATAATGGCAGTGCGACCCATCAGCTTCATCCTCCTTGTAAATCGGAATACTATATCGTATTGCCGAGGAGGGTAAAGCGTGTCCACCGTCGACCTAAGCCCGATGCCTAAAATTCAGACAAACTCAGGTTGTCCAATCGCCACTGGATAAATTGCTTACATTACATTGCGGTTCCGCCGAACACGAAGCGGTATTCCCAATGCTTCCCGGCGATCGAGTCGATCCGTACGCCGCCGGACTGTTTCGAGTACGTATGAATCATCTTGCCGTTCCCCATGTAGATGGCGACGTGCGTAATCCGCTGCTTCGACTTGTCGATGCCTTTGTAAGCGCTCGCAGAAGTGCCTTTGTAGCTCATGAAGAACATCAGATCGCCGGGCTTCAGATTGCGCCAGTTGGTCGTCGTGGCGCCTTTTTTCTTCACATAAGTCGCTTGTGTGGCGGACGTTGACGGCAGGGTGATGCCCAAAGCCTCTTTATAGACGTGGCGGACGAAATCGGAGCAGTCGAACGTCTTGGTATTGTTGCGGTTAGAACCGAATTCATAAGGGGTTCCCAAATACTTTTTGGCTACGGTAAACAATTTGTTCGCACGGCTGGAAGAATACGAGAACGTCGATACGGAAGTCGTCTCGGCAGCCGAGGCCACATCCGGCGAAGGCAGCGCCACAGTTCCCGCAATCGCGGCAAGTGACAGAAGGGCGGCCAGTTTGCGAATATTCATAGCAATCGGTCCTCCTGTGCTTGTGTGAATTGGGGCGAATGTGGATTCGCCTGCCTTTCGATCCTAGCACAGGGAACAAAAGCAAGCCTAGCTGTAAGTATTGCCAACGGCTCTGCCGGGAAAAAAACACGGGTTTGCGACTTGGCGCAAAACCCGTGTCCGGACAAGGATTTTAAAGGGCGGAACCGCCGAACAGGAAGCGGTACTCCCAATGTTTTCCGGCAATCGAATCGGTGCGTACGCCGCCGGACGCCTTCGAATACGTATGCAAAATTTGGCCGTTGCCGAGGTAGATCGCGACATGCGAGATTCTCGCCTTGCTTTTGTCGATTCCCGCATAATCGGACGCTTTTGTTCCTTTGTAGTCGGTGAAGAAGAGAAGGTCTCCCCGCTTCAACTGCCTCCAGTCGGTTTTCACGGGGCCGCGCGATTTGACGTAGCTGCCCTGGGAACGCGAATCGGCCGGCAGCTTAACTCCGATGCCCTCCAGGAAAATGTGCCGGATCAGATCGGAGCAATCGAACGTGCTCGTGTTGTTCCGGTTGGAGCCGTATTCGTATGGAGTCCCCAAATATTTCATGCCGGTGGCGATCACTTTTTCAATCTGCGCGCTGGCGGACCCGCCGCTTCCCGGCACAGGCTTGACCGTCGGCGATCCGCCCGTCGCGGGGACGGAGCCCGAAACTTGAATGTATTTGGAGCTGGTACTTATGTACCCCGTTTGGCCTTTCGAATCCCGAACCTGATACCAATAATCGTTCACCTTGGATAGGATCGTAACGGTTTCGCCTTTTGGCAACAGCCGGATTACCGAAGACGAAGTGGAAGGGCTTGTCCGCAAATTGACGCCCGAAACGACGACGCCCGAGGCGGACTTCGTCCCGGCCGACGCGCCGGAGCCCGAGGACACCTGCAGATATTGGGAAGAGGTGCTCACATAACCGGTTTTGCCTTGTGAATCTTGGATTTTGTACCAGTACGAATTGACTTTTTGCACGACAGTGACTTGTTCGCCTTTTTTCAGCAACCGGATAATTTTGCCCGACGTCGACGGTTCGGCGCGCATGTTGACGGCGTTGACGACGGTCGCTTGAGTGTCGGTTGCCGCATAAGCGGACGTGACGGACAGGGGGGCGACAACAGTTGTGGCGGTGGCGATCATAAGGGCGATAGCCATACGCTTCATGGTGAATCCCTCCGTGTTTCATAGACTTCAATTCGACTATAGCATAGGGTAAACTGGAAACTAACAGGTAAATGAAGCCAACTGGAAGATTGCTAGATTGGGAAAACAGGAAAACGGAAGGGGGAAACAGGTGATAAGACCTAGATTCCGGCCCGCTTTTTCGGAGAAATTCAGGCATAAAGACCTTTTTGATTCCGGATTAAGGAAATAAACAGCAAATTGTTCCAGTATGGAAAATGGGAAAATAAGACCACCGCCGCAGGGAGGCGTTTATCATGATGGAGGAAATCAGACCGTTACGGCAGGAGGAGCTTGACGCGGCCATCGACCTGTCTTCTTACGCGTTTCAATTCGAGCTGCCGCCGGAGGAGAGGAAAAAACGGATACGGACGATGGTGCCGGAGGAGACGCTCGGATACTTCGTTGAGGGCAAGATGGCGTCGAAGCTGACGGTTCTGCCTCTGCGCGTATTCCTGAACGGGGAAAGCGTGCCGATGGGCGGCGTGGGCGGCGTGGCCACTTGGCCGGAATACCGACGGGGAGGCAAAGTCGAACGGCTGCTGCATGCCGCGCTGGCGCAGATGAAGGAGCGGGGGCAGAACTGGTCGATGCTGTATCCGTTTTCAGTGCCGTTCTACCGGAAATACGGATGGGAGCTGTTCGCCGACGAGAAGCGCTACAAAATTCCCCGCGACAAATTCCCCCGGCTGCCGGAAGTTCCGGGGCGCATGGAGGACGCAAGCGGCAATTACGAGCTGCTGAACGCGGTGTACCGCCAATGGGCGGTCCGATACAACGGCATGCTGGACCGCACCGAGTCCTGGTGGGAACATCGGGTGGCGGGCGGACGCAAACCCGGGCGCGCGCTTGTATACCGCGACGCGTCCGGACAGGCGCAAGGATACGTCATCATGCAGGTGCGCGACCGCTTGGCGAAGGTGCATGAGCTGGTCGCGTTAACGGAGGAAGCGAAGCGGGGCATCTGGAAGCTGCTTAGCGATCACGATTCGATGGCGGATTGGATCGAGATGACGGTAACGGCCGATGACGATCAGTTGGATCTGCTGCCGGAGCCGAGGGTGGACATCGGGGTGACGCCATATTTCATGGCGCGGATTGTCGATATCGTTCCGGCCTTGAGGGAGTACCGGTTCGCGCCGGGCCCCGGCGCGGAATCGGCGGCGATTGCCGTCCAGGACGAACATGCGCCGTGGAACGAGGGCCTTTACCGGCTGGAATGGTCGGCGGAAGGGACATTAATCGCCGCTGACCGCGTCGGAGAGCCGGGGCAGGGCGAGACGGACGGTTCGCTGCCCCGGCTGAAGGCCGGCATCGCGCCGCTCGCCGCCATGCTGATGGGATACCGCCGGCCGGCCGCGCTGGCGCGGCAAGGCCGAATATCGGGCGATCCGGAAGCGATTGAGCTGTTGGAGCGGCGATTGCCGGTTCGGCCGACGGGGTTCGTGGACTTCTTCTGAGCCTGGGAGGCTTCCGGCGGTTTACGGTCCGCGTGCCTCGATCAAGCTGACCAGCTTGGCGGCTGAGCGTTGGGTCGATAGCCAGACAATGTCGCCGCCGGCGGGAAGAAGGAGGCGAACGGCTCGGCCGGGCGCGGCGTTGTCGTACATCAGCAGCAGTTCCGGGACGTCCCCGCTGTACCGGGAGGTACGCACGTGAAGCGGCGGCGTCAGCTCCAGACGCAGCATGCGGCCTTGTTTCATCTCCCCGCCGGATTGCGGCGCATCTCCGGAGATGGAAGCGAGCAAGGCCGACGCTTCGCGGCGCAGCTCGTCCGACAGCGTCCACGAACCGATGACGCGGCCTTCCCGCAAGTCGTACAGCTCGGCCCGCCCTGAGCGGAGCCGGTCCGTGCCGCCGCGCTCGGCGAAAGCCGCGTGCGCGGGTGCGTGAAGCAGGGGATCGGGCGCCGCCCCGGCTGCGAGGATGGCGGCGGCCAGTATGGGGATTAAGACGATCGGTTTCACGAGTATCTCTCCGATTCATGTTCTCTTTCATAAAAGCTCGTAATGCCGCACAAGGCGGCCTGTGTTCTCGGACGGGAACATCAGGCCGTTCTCCTTTTCTTCTCAGCTTATCCAACTTATCCGCGGCTTACCCCTGCGCGGGCAAACCGCGAGACGCGGCGGCACCGGTCCCCGGGTCCGTGCCGTTCTCCGACTAAGGTCCAGCCGCAAAAACCGACGTGCGTCCGTTTTGGATGGGTCTGTCCTTCCCTAGAATAAAGACATAAGCAAACGATAAACGAAAGGCGGTGGCGACTCGGTGAGAAATCAGAAGGCATTCGGGATCTTTCTTCTCTTCTGCGGCACGCTGGTGCTGTTGAATGTGCTCGGTTGGTCGTTGGGTTGGTTGTTCAAGATCATCATTCCGGTGGCCATGGTGGCGATCGGGTATCTCTGGGTCAAACGGGGAAGCCGGTTCTGGGGCTGGGTGCTGACGGTGTTCGGGATTGTTTGTCTGCTGGGCAAGCTGACGTGGCTGATCGGCTTGGCCTTCGCGGCCGCGCTGATCTGGTTCGGCATCTCGACAATCCGCGGAAAAACGTATTAACGGACTGAGGCCATGACGAAGGAGGATTCGAAGGTGAGCATTCTTAAACGCGTGCAAACGATCACGACCGCCCAGTTGAACGAATGGCTGGAGCAGTCTTCCGATCCGGTGCGTACCATCGACCAGTTGCTCGGCGAGCAAAGGGAGCAGATGGAACGCTCCGACAAGCTTTACCGGCAGATGCTGGTGCATACCGAAAATTTGCGGGTCCGGATGGAATCGGCGCAGAAGCTGGCGGCCCGCCGGGCCGAACAGGCCGAGCTGGCGGTGAAGGCCGGCGAGGACCGGCTGGCGCGTCTCGCACTGCAGGAGAAGCTGCAGCATGAGGCGGATGCGCAGCGGTACCGCGAACTGTACGAGGAGAGCCGCGAAGCCGCGGCGGAGCTGCGGGAGCAGTTGGAAAATCTGCGCGCGGAATACCAGGAAGTGCTGTCGAAGCGCGAATATTACACGGCCCGGATGGAGACGCTGCGCTTGCAGAAGCGGATGAACGACTGGCGGGGGTCGGGGGGCTTGACGGTCGGTCTCCGGGCGTTCGACCGGCTGGAAGACCAGGTCAGGGAGATGGAGCTGGAAAGCCGGGCGCTGCGCGAGGTTCGCCGGTATGGCCAGGCCAACGCGGCTTACGGAGGATCGGCCGACGCGTCGAATCTGGAGCGCGAGCTCGACGCGCTGAAGCGCAAGCTGGTTCAGCAGGAAGGAGGAACCCTGCAATGAAGTTGTATCGGTCCGTTCGGGACAAAAAAATAATGGGCGTCTGCGGGGGGCTGGCCGAGAGCTTTAACGTCGATCCGACGCTGGTCCGGCTGGTGACGGTCGCCACCGCGTTTTTCTCGGCGGGCACGGTCATTCCGATCTACATTATCGCGGGGATGGTTATGCCCAAGGACCCGACCTCGACGGGCTTCGGCCCCGGCTTCGGAGGTCCGGGAGCGTACCACGCGGGGTACGGCGGCGGTTACGGCCAGCCTTACGGCGGTCCGTACGGCGGGCAGGCGAACGCTTCGCAAGGCGGCTACGGCGCGCCTTACGGCGGCCAAGGCTACGCCGGAGGCGCAGCGGCTTCCGCTTCCCATACGGCTTCGCCCATCGACGAGGCGATGAAGGATCTGGAGAAAAAAGCGCTGCAAAAAGAGATTGAATATTTGAAAGCGAAACTTTCCAAATACGAGAAGGGAGATCAATAAGATGAGCGTATTCAAACGGATCGGCGACATGACGAGGGCTTCGATTCACGAGCTGTTGGACAAAGTGGAAAATCCGGTGGTCATGCTGAACCAGTATATTCGCGATATGGAAGAGGAGATCGCGCAAGCCGAGGTCACGGTCGCGAAGCAAATGGCCAACGAGCGCAAGCTGCTCCAGCAATGGAAGGAAGCGGAGCGCGCCGCGGCTGCCCGCGAGCAGAGCGCGGAAGAGGCGCTGAAAGCCGGCAACGAAGCCGCTGCCCGTCAAGCTCTGGAACAAAAGCTGTTCTTCGCGGGCAAAGCGAAGGAGCTGTCGGAGCTGCACACGCATTCCAAAGCGCAGGCCGAGGAACTGCTCAAGCAGCTTCAAGAGATGAAGGAGCAATTTTACGCGATGCGCAACAAGCGCAACGAGCTGGCGGCCCGGGCGCAGTTGGCCCAGGCGAAGAAGCAGATCGCTCAAGCGGGCGTGACGCATTCCATCGAATCCGGCTCGGCGGCTCGCGGCTTCGCCCGGATGGAGGAGAAGATCATGCAGATGGAAGCCGAGGCGGAAGTGGCCGGCCTGCGCATCCCTCCTTACGGAACGGCAGCCGGCACGCCGGTCAGCGACGCCAAAATCCTCGAAGTCGACGAGCAACTGGCGGCGCTGAAAGCGAAGCTGGGGGTCCAGCCGTCCGATCCCGTCGCGAACGAAGCTTAACCGAAGCCGGATAACAGGCAGGGCCGGGGCCTTAAGGGGACCCGGCCCTTGCCGCTCGGGGCATCCCGATCGCGGCCGGGACTGTTCGCCGGGAGGCAGTCTGTGATATGCTAGTCCTCGAATAATCGGGGGAGGAGGAGGGCGATCATGCAGCGGAGCAAACGAAATACCGCCTTGTTTATTCTGGCGGCGCTCGTGTTTCTGATGATGGACCGCATCTTTTCGGCGGGTACGATGATCGCTGTCTTTCTCTTGGCGCTGGGCGGTCTGCGGCTTAAGACGAAGCCCGACAAAATCGCTTACGCCTCGCTGATTATCGGGGTCATCCTGCTGATGCATCTGGCTTGGGCGCTGCTGCTGGTTGTGCTGGGATTGTCGCTGTTCTTCTATTACCGGCAGACGCAGCATCTCCGGATGAAAGACTGGAACCATGTGCGGAAGTACCGGATCGCCGAAAGCCTGAAGTGGGACCGCGATCCGTATGTGCTGAGCAATACGAGCCTGTGGACGGCGTTCGGCGAATTCCGGATCGATCTCTCGCTTGCGATGGCGGGGCCGGAAACGACGCTTGTGCTGCAGGGACTCGCCGGAGACGTCGACATCTTCGTTCCCGAGGACTGGGGCGTCTCCGTGGAGGCCATCTCGGCGGTCGGCCACTATGAGGTGGGACCGGAAACGCGCAGCGGCCTGGGCGGCCGGCTGTTGTGGCGGTCTCCCAATTACGATGCCTGCGCGCAAAAGTTGAATCTTTCGCTGTCTTTTTTCGTAACAGATGTTAAAGTGAAACGGATCTGACCGGACGAATCGCGCGAGATTATTTGCGGAAGCGAGGGCGAGGGGACATGAGGCGCAAGCTGACGAACTGGATATGGCGTAGCTTGAGGGAATCGGTCGTAATCGCCTTGTTCCTGATCGCCGCCGTACTTTATACGCTGGATTCGTTTTCGCTGATCGATTGGCCGCAGCAGTGGTTGAAGGCGGCTCAGGCGGCTCTTGCGCTGATCGCCATCGGTTTGGCGGTCGGGCTCGCTTACGGCTTGTGGCACAGCTTGCGGGTGAAGGAGCGTCTGGACAAGCTTCACGATCTGACGATCGCTTGGGAGAAAGGCAATCTCTCGCAAAGCTTGCCTGCCGATTTGAACGGGGAGGACGAATTCGGACAGTTGGGAAACCGTCTGCAGCGGATCGGGAAAATGTGGGAGTCGCAGGTCACGTCCCTGCAGCGGCTCTCGACGCATAACGCGGAGCTGGCCGAGAAGGCGAAGCTGTCGGCGATCGTCGAGGAGCGCCAACGGCTTGCCCGGGAGCTGCACGATGCCGTGAGCCAGCAGTTGTTCGCCATCTCGATGACCGCAACGGCGGTGCGGCGCGGCTTGGAGAAGGACCCCGTCAAGGCGGCGAGGCAAATCGCGCTGATCGAAGAGATGGCGTCCGTCGCCCAGTCCGAGATGCGGGCGCTCCTGCTTCATCTGCGTCCCGTGCACCTCGACGGCAAGCGGCTTGCGGAAGCGCTGACGGAGCTGATGGAGGAGCTGCGCCTGAAAGTGCCGATGGAGATGGATTGGAGCATCGAGGACGATCTGCGGCTGCCCAAGGGCATCGAGGATCATCTGTTCCGGATCGTGCAGGAAGCGCTGTCGAACGCGCTTCGCCATTCCAAGGCAAATCGTCTGGAAGTATCGATCCATACTGTGGGGGACGGGGAAGTGCTCCGGCTGACGGTGCGGGACGATGGCGTAGGCTTCGAGTTGGACGACAAGAAATGGACGTCGTACGGCATGATGACGATGCGGGAGCGCGTCAGCGAGATCGGCGGCACGATCCAGATTCTCACCGCTCCCGGTCAGGGAACCCGCTTGGATATACGCGTGCCGCTACATACCGGGGCAAAGGAGGAAACGGGAGACGATGGAGAACAAGACGATTAAGGTGCTGCTGGTCGACGATCACGAGATGGTTCGGATCGGTCTCGCGGCGATGCTCGACACGGAAGACGGAATCGAAGTGGTCGGAGAAGCGTCCGGCGGACGCGACGGCATTCGGCTCGCGCAGGAATACAAGCCGGATGTCGTGCTGATGGATCTGGTCATGGAGGAGATGGACGGGATCGAGACGACGCGCCGCATCATGCAGCAGCTCCCCGATTGCAAAGTCATCGTGCTTACGAGTTTCCTGGATGACGAGAAGATGTATCCCGTTATCGAAGCGGGGGCGTTCAGCTACCTGCTGAAGACGTCCAGAGCGTCGGAGATCGTGCAGGCGATTCGCGCGGCCGCGGCCGGGCAGCCGATCCTCGAAGCGCAGGTGGCCTCGAAGATCATGAACCGGTTCCGTCAGCCCAAACCGGCCAAAGCTCCCCACGAGGAGCTGACCGACCGCGAGATGGAAGTGCTGCGTCTGATCGCCAAGGGCAAATCCAACCAAGAGGTGGCGGATGAGCTGTTTATCGGCGTCAAGACGGTCAAATATCATCTGACCAACATTTTCACGAAGCTTGGGGTCGAGGATCGGACGCAGGCGGCGATCTACGCGTTCAAGCACGGACTTGCGGATTAACGCCCCGGACGTTCCGTCAGGAACGCCTGCTCACGATCCAGCCTTCCAGCGGTTTCGGCCGGTAACGCCGGCCGTCCGGACCGTACAGCGGCCGAAGGGCCGGCCATCCGACAGCGGGCGGCAGCAGGGCGAGCGTCGACAGCGTCTGCAGCGCTTCCGTCGCCGCAAGCAGGCGGTCGGCCCAGCCGCCCGGACCGGCGATGGCGGGATCCGGCCAAGGGCCCGGGGATGCGCGCAGGCGGTCGGCCAGCAGCTCCCGGTCCGGCCGCAGGAAGCCGTCGTTCTCCCGCACGATCCCGTATTCCGGCAAGTCCGGCTTCTCCGGATAGAAACGGCGGAGCCAGGAACGGACGGCGGGGAATTCCTGATGCGCCTCCTTCAAAAAAGCGTTGTACGCTTCGACGACCCGAAGGATTCGATCGGCGGCGCGCGAACGGTCGGCTTCGACGGTAATAACGGCCGTGCCGCCGGTCGCTTCCTTCACCCGGATCTCCAAGGCCCCGTCCGCCGTCCGGATGACCCCTTCCGGATGGGAGACCGGCTCGCCGCCGTCGAGGCGGTACAGCAAATCCTCGGCCTGAACGGAAGGCGAGTCGAGGCCGCTCCATTCCGCCAGCCTGCCGCGGAAGTCGGAGAAGAGGAACGCTTGCCCCGACCCGGTGCCGGTTGAACGGATCGCCAACTGGACGGTGTCGTCCTCCGGCTGGTGCAGGAGCTGGGCGGCGATTCCGAAGGACGTTGCGTTCACCGCGTCCCGCAGTCTGCGGAGGGCGGCCCCGTACGTATCCGACCCGAACAGCACAACCGTGCCGCGGGCGACCGAATCGCCCCTCCGCAGCTCGAACTCGTGCACGCCCTTCCAGTCGGATGCCGCCGCCCCTCGCGGGAAAGGTCGGCTCCTGTTCACTTGGGCCGAAGCGGGCCTCAAGATTTCCAGACGGATCGAGCCCGGACGGGCCGTGCCGACAACCCGGACTTCCATCGCATGAGGATGGCTAGTTCGGGTTATTCGTCTGTTCCATACCGAAGCGGGCGAATCCGACTTGAGCCCTTCGGCGGCGGCGTGCAGCCGGACGGCCGATTGAACGGTTCTCCGCAAGCCGTCGGCGGCGGCGCGCAGCGCAAGCTCCGCGTCGTGCCGCGCCGGCGGCTTCGTTATTTCCGCGCGTTCGGCCGGCGCCTGCTTGATTTGCGTATATCTGTAAAATTCATTATAGTTCCTGTAGGCGTCCGAAGGACGTTCGCGGTTCAACAGCATGTAGGTTCCTCCATCGGGAGCTGTCGCCGGCCGAGCCGTTCGGCCCATCTCTCGACAGGGCGGTCTGCATGGGTTATCCTGATTATACCATAGGCGCCGGACGGAAAAGATGCACGAAGGGCCTAATTTCGATAGAATATAGGGAAAGAATACTGGGAAAGGCGAAGGACAGGAAAGGACCGACTCGCATGGATACATGGCAACTGGTCGCGCTGATCGCCGTCATCGGCATCGCGCTGTGGTTCATGAAGGCGATGAGCGACAAGTGGCGGGATAAATAACAAGGTTCCGCAAGAATCGTCTCCGCTCTCCGCCAAAAAAACACGCCGGCCCGAAGGCCGACGGCGCCCCGTTATATCATCAGCACGAACAAGTGGGCCACGGAACCGAGGTCCAGGGTGACCCTCGGGCCGAAAAATCCTTCCGGAACAAACGGGTTGTCGTATGGATCTCGTTCGTGCTCCCGCGTGTGAACGGTTTTTTGCTGAACCGAATCGGCTTTGTTTTTTTTCTTTTTCGCCGCGCCGCGTTTGCCTGCGCGCGCTTCTGACGCCAGCAAGGGGGCGTCTCCGGCTTCCTCGTTCAGCACAATCTTGCCGCCGTCCACCCGGCTGAGCATGCCGTATAGATGCGTGCCGTCGTGTTTGACGGCGCAGATCGGCAGACCGATCAGATCTTTGCAGTAGTCGGGTGAAATGGGATGTACCAGATGCAAGTTCCCACCTCCTCTTTAAGCCTAATTCAGCGTATGCGGAGAACAGGCAAAAGGGGAGGAGCAATTCGGCGGTATACCGGCCCAATTTTTCGGCCGGAAGCAGGGGAACGCCGGGACGCCGCCCGCCGGGTCGATTCCGGCCGGATCGGCGGACGGCAAATCGGCAGCGTTTCATCCTCGGCAAGGGAGGAATCGGTCTGATCGCGAACGTCAAGATGAAAAACGGGACTTTCGGGTTTGTGCTGGTGTTGTTGCTGTTGGCGGGCTGGTGGATCGGCGGCCGGATGTCGGCGGCTTCCGACGCGGAGACGAGAAAGCTGGCGGGAGCGGCCGCTCCCTGGATGGCGGACGGCGCGCGTATGAAGTGGGAGCTTGTCCGGAATTGGGAGGTCCCCGATAACGACAGATTGGAGCGGGTCCGGACGTATGCGAGGCGAATCGGAGCGGGAGACTGGGAAGAGGAATCATCCGCAGGCGGCAAGCTGCTGCGGACCTCGGCCCGTTGGAAGTTCCGCTCGGGCGACGTGGACGTCACGCTGCTGGCGGGCGGCGACCCGGCGCGTGTCACGGTGCTCGTCCGCGGCGGCGCGGATAACCCGGCGGAGGCGGCTGCGGGTGTGAGCCGGGCCAAAACGAAGCTGGCTGAGGCGCTGCGCGGGCTTGGCCTTGACGACGGAGCGGCGGGTTCCCGGCTGGCTGTGCAAGGAACGCTTCGGCCGGACGCAGAGCCCGGCAAAGCGCTCGATTCCGCAGCGGCGGCGCTGTCCGCGAAGGAACTGAACCGCTATCGGGATGCCGCCACGATCAGCGCTGCGTACCGGACGGACAAGCTGACCGAATACGGCTCGCCGCCGGGGGCTTTTGACTCCGGCAATCTTCAAGCTGCCGTTCACCGCAACTCCGAGACGGGCGAAATGATCTTTGTGCTCGGAACGCCTGTTCTTGGCGGAGATTTTGTGATACACTGAATATTATTTTTGATACATCACAACTGCAATCGGGTAAAGGGTGACGAAGTTGAGCAACCAGGTGAACGGACATCAACCCGCAGCCGACTCGGCGTCGGTCAGCGCGGTGTTATACATTTTCGGGGCGACGGGGGATCTGGCCAAACGCAAGCTTTTCCCCGCCATCTACGCGCTTTGGCGCGAAGGATATCTGAAAGGAAACTTTGCGGTCGTCGGATTGGCGCGCCGCCCGCGCACGGACGAGCAGTTCCGTCAGGACGTATACGATTCCATCCGGGAATTCGCCCGTTACAAGAACGAGGACGGCTCGGAATGGGCGTCGTTCGCGGACCATTTCTTCTACCAGTCGCTGGACATCCATAACCTGGAGGGCTTCCGCCAACTGAACGAAACGACGGAACGCCTGGAACGGCAGTTCGATATTCCGGGCAACCGCCTGTTCTATCTGGCGCTGGCTCCCGAGCTGTTCGGCACTGTCTCCCGCAATCTGCGGGGCGGAGGCTTGCTGGAATCTTCGGGCTGGCAGCGCGTCGTCATCGAGAAGCCGTTCGGCTACGACTACGAGTCGGCGGAGCGGCTGAACCGCGAGCTGGGCGAGGTGTTCCGGGAGGAGCAGATTTACCGCATCGACCACTACCTCGGCAAGGAAATGGTTCAGAACATCGAAGTCGTGCGGTTCGCCAACGCGTTTTTCGAGCCGCTGTGGAACAATAAATACATCGCCAATATCCAGATTACGCTCAGCGAGACGGTTGGCGTCGAAGATCGCGGCGGCTATTACGACCACTCCGGAGCGCTGCGCGACATGGCGCAAAACCATATGCTGCAGATGGTGACGATGATGGCGATGGAGCCTCCGAGCCGGCTGAATCCCGAAGCGATCCGGGACGAGAAGGTGAAGGTGCTCCGCTCGATCCGCCGTTACTCGAACGCCGACGAGGTTCGGGCCAACGTCGTTCGCGGCCAATATACGGCCGGCAGCCTGAAGGGCGTGCCGGTCAACGGCTACCGCGACGAGCCGAACGTCGCGCCGGACTCCGTGACGGAGACGTATTTTGCGGCCAAGGTGATGGTCGACAACTTCCGCTGGGCCGGGGTGCCGTTCTACATCCGGACGGGCAAACGCCTGCCGACGAAGACGACCGAAGTCGTGGTCGAATTCAAGAACGTGCCGGAAAATGTGCATTTCGCCCGGAAGACGAAGCTGGAGCCGAACCTGCTCGTCTTCCGCGTCAATCCGCTGGAAGGCATCTATATCAAAGTCAACGCCAAACAGCCGGGATCGGGATGGGGGATCGTGCCGGTGGCGATGGACTTCTGCCAAAGCTGCCAGGTTGGCCTGAACACGCCGGAGGCGTACGAACGGCTGATCTACGACGCAGCCCGCGGCGACTCGACGTACTTCACCCGCTGGGACGAAGTCGCGCTCGCTTGGAAATTTATCGACCGCATCGCGGACGGCTGGCGGGAGAGCCATGACGATCTGTATTTTTATCCGGCCGGATCGTGGGGACCCGAAGCCGGTCACGAGCTGCTGGCGAGAGACGGTTTCCGCTGGTGGCCCGTGCATGGACAAGACGAAGGCGAGGTTGTCTGGTCGGCGGCTCGGCCGACCTGACCGGTTCCGCGCGAGTCAGGCGTTTCCCGGATGGCATTCGGGAAGCGCCTGTTTTTTTGGGGAAACGCGGGCGGCGGCTCGCCGGAATCCCAGGAACCGTCATCGTTTCACCCCAACTGCTCCCCGTGGTATAATGAGAATAGGTGTGTCTACTCCGATGGACGGGAAGTGATTGGAATGGATCGCAGAAGCTTTTTGAAGCGGTTGCTCGGTCTATTGGTGATCGGCGCCGCGGGAGCGGGAGGATGGGCCTGGTGGCGGGGACGCGAATCGGGAGCCCCGACGTCCGTCGCGCTGCCGTCGTCCCAGCCCGTGCCCGCCTCTTTTCCGTCCTCTACGCCGCAGGCGGCCGAGGCGACGGAACCGATTTTTTCGTTTTTTATATTCAGCGATACCCACATCAATCCCGACCTTCCGAAATACACGGAACATTTGCATCAGGCGATCAAAGACACCCTCGATTTCAAAGAGGGCAAGGTCGAAGCGATCGTCATTACCGGAGACGTCACCGACTACGGGCGCGACCGCGACTATAAGGAGTTTTTGTCCATCATCGGCAATTACAAGCTGCCGCCGCTGATGGCGAATATGGGCAACCACGATTATTACAGCATCCATTTCACCGCGGACGGCAAATGGAGTTCGGAGACCGCGCCCAACGGCAAAAAAGACGCCGATTCCCGCGAGCGGTTCATGAAGGTTTTTAATTACGAAAAGCCGTACAACGATTTCTGGATCAACGGCTGCCATATCATCATGCTGTCCCAGGAGGCTTATATCCAGGAGCGCCCGGAGGTCGGCGAAGGCGCCTGGTATTCGGACGAGCAGTTGGAATGGCTGAAGGAGAAGCTGAAGAAGCACGCGGACGGCAGTCCGGCATTCGTCATGATCCATCAGCCGCTGCCGGCCATCGGGCAGGACGGGGGCTCGCACCGGTTGATCCGGGCGAAGGCGTTCCGCGAAATCCTGAAGCCTTACAAAAACGTGTTTGTCTTCTCCGGACATACGCATCGGGACTTCCGTTTCGTGGAAGACCATTACGTGAAGGAAACGTTCCACTGGTTCCACAATTCGTCCGTGGCCCGGGTGAACAACCGCCAGTACCAGGAGGTCGCCGCCAAATCGTCGCAGGGCATGTACGTCGAAGTGTTCGCGGACCGCGTGCGGGTGAGGGGCCGCGAATTCAGCGACCGAAGCTGGATCAAGGGCGCGGACTGGACAGTAAAATTGGTATAGAAGGGTAACGCCGCTCCGCGCGGCGCAAAGAGAAAGGAATGGAACGATTGAGCATATCGCTGCAAGAAGAGCTGCGCCAAGAGGTCGCCAGACGGCGGACGTTCGCGATTATTTCACACCCGGACGCCGGGAAAACGACGCTGACGGAGAAGCTGCTGCTGTACGGCGGGGCGATCCGTCTGGCGGGTACGGTCAAGGGGCGCAAGGCGGCCAAATTTGCGACGTCCGACTGGATGGAGATCGAAAAGCAGCGGGGCATCTCGGTTACGTCGTCCGTCATGCAGTTCGACTACAAGGGCCACCGCGTCAACATTCTCGACACGCCGGGACACCAGGACTTCTCCGAGGATACGTACCGGACGCTGACGGCCGCCGACAGCGCGGTGATGCTGATCGACTGCGCCAAAGGCGTCGAGGCTCAAACCAAAAAGCTGTTCCAGGTGTGCCGGAAACGGGGCATCCCGATTTTTACGTTTATCAACAAGCTGGACCGCGAAGGGCGCGATCCGTTCGATCTGTTGGAAGAAATCGAAAACGTGCTCGGCATCCGCTCCGTTCCGATGAACTGGCCGATCGGCATGGGCAAGCAGTTCTGTGGCGTCTACGACCGGGTGAAAACCCGCGTTGAGCTGTTCGACCACGCCGGGGACCACAGCGAGATTCGGGTGCGCGAGGTCAGCGGCTTCGAAGATCCGATCATCCGGGAGATCGCGGGAGATCACCTCGCCGACCAATTGCGCGACGAGATGGCGCTGATCGACGTAGCGGGCGATCCGTTCGATCTGGACAAGGTGCTGGCGGGCGAGCTGACGCCGGTATTTTTCGGCAGCGCGATCAACAACTTCGGCGTGCAGACGTTCCTTGAGAATTTCCTGCGTCTGGCGCCGGCTCCGACGCCGCGCAATTCCACGGATGGCCTGATCGAGCCGACGAATGAAAGCTTCTCCGGTTACGTGTTCAAGATTCAGGCGAACATGAATCCGGCGCACCGCGATCGTCTGGCGTTCCTGCGTATCGTCTCCGGCAAGTTCGAGCGGGGCATGAGCGTCCGGCACGTGCGTGCGGGCAAGGACATCAAGCTGTCGCAGCCGCAGCAGTTTCTGGCGCAGGACCGGGATATTATCGACACGGCTTATCCCGGGGACATCGTCGGGTTGTTCGATCCGGGCATCTTCCGCATCGGCGATTCGCTGTGCCGGACGGGGCGCACGCTGGAGTTCAACGAGCTGCCGACGTTCTCGCCGGAACTGTTCAGCAAGGTGTCGATCAAAAACGCGTTGAAGCAGAAGCAATTCCTGAAGGGGATTGACCAGTTGACCGAAGAAGGCACCATTCAGGTGTTCAAAACGGCCGGATTCGAGGAGCTGGTGCTGGGCGTCGTCGGGCAACTGCAATTCGAGGTGCTGGACTACCGCATGAAGCATGAATACGGGGTCGAGATCCAGCTTCAGCGCCTGCCGTTCCAGTTCGCGCGCTGGCTCGTCGGCGACAAGATCGATCCGTCGAAGTTCCGTATCAACTCCCAACTGGTGAAAGACAAAAAGGACAATTTCGTCGCGCTGTTCGAGAACGAATACGCGATGCGCACGGCGATGGAGAAAAATCCGGATTTGCAGTTTCTGGAGACGGCGCCGTAAGGCTGCCGGCAACGGGTATAACGGGAAAAGCGGTTGAGCCGGGAACGGCTGGCCGCTTTTTTTCATTTAAGGGGAGTTCGATGGACGGTCCGGATTCGGCGGCCGCGAAGCGTGATTGCGGAGGGATTGCCATTCGCACGGGCGGCTGCCGTTAACGGGTTGACAGACGGTGCCGCTCGTGCGAAAATGTACGCGTGTACATTAATGAACGCGCGTACATTGCGCGATACGGGAGGAGACGATACCCATCTCGACGCGTAAAGAGGTCGCCAAGCTGGCCGGCGTATCCGAAGCTACGGTCTCGCGGGTGCTCAACGGCGTCGGGCCGATCAGAGAAGAGACGCGCCGCAAGGTGCTGGAAGCCGCCGAACGGTTGTCCTATCATCCCAGCGCGATCGCCCGAAGCTTTGCCCGCCGCCGCAGCGGCAATATCGGAGTCGTGCTGCCGCATGTTCCGAAGGTGCATTTGTTCTCGACGTATTATTTCTCCGAAGTGCTGAGCGGAATCGGCGAAGCGGTCCGCGAGGCGGGATACGATCTGCTGCTGCTATTCCGCGCGATCGACGAGACGCCGGATTATCCGTTGTATTACCAGACGCAAAAAATCGACGGCTGTCTCCTGCTGGGCACGATGGACACCGCACGGGAGCGGGAGGCGCTCGACAGGCTGGCGGAGCAGGATTTGCCGTTTTGTCTCGTCAATCAACATTTTTACGGCAAGCCGTATCCCTCGGTGGACGCGGATCATATTCGGGGGGCTGCATCGGCCGTCCGGCATCTGCTTGAGCTGGGGGTTCGCCGCGTCGCCTTCGTGAACGGGCCCGCCGCCTATTCGAGCAGCGGGGAGCGGCTTCGGGGCTACAGGCAGGCGCTGACGGAAGCCGGGATAACGTTCGATCCGGGCCTCGTGCTTGAGGGAAATTACAGCCGGACGAGCGGCGTCCGGGCCGGCAATGAGCTGCTACGGCGGCGCGGCGGTTACGACGCCGTCTTCGCGGCGAACGACCGGATGGCGATCGGCGTCATGCAAGCGTTCAAAGCGGCCGGCGTCGAAGCCGGGCGGGAGCTGCCGATCGCCGGCTACGACGATTCGGACGCGTCGAGGCTGTCCGATCCGCCGCTGACGACGGTGAAGGTTCCGTTCTACGAGATGGGGCGGCTGGCTGCGGAACGGGTGATTCGCCGGTTATCCGGCGATGGCGCGCGGGAAGAGACAACCGGAGAAAGCCGATTGCTGCTGCCGACAGAGTTGATCGTGAGGCAATCCACATCCAATTGGGGAGGATGAAACGGGATGAAGCCATCCTACAACGTGGGAATGATCGGTTACAAATTTATGGGCAAGGCGCACAGCCACGCTTACCGGGATCTGCCGATGTTTTTCCCGTCGGTGCCCAAACCGGTGATGAAAGCGATCTGCGGGCGGGACCCTGCGGGCGTATCGCAGGCCGCGTCGCAGTTCGGATGGGAACGGTATGTCACCGATTGGCGCGAGCTGGTAAACGATCCGGAGATCGACCTGATCGACATCAACGCGCCCAGCAACGCTCACAAGGACATCGCGTTGGCGGCGGCCCGGGCCGGGAAGCATCTGTTCTGCGAAAAGCCGCTCGCGCTGACACTCTCGGACGCCCGGGAGATGCTGGCGGCGGCGGAAAAGGCCGGGGTCAAGCATATGGTCGGCTTCAACTACCGGTTCGCTCCGGCTGTGCAGTTGGCCCGCAAACTGGTGCGGGAAGGCCGTCTCGGACGGATTCATCATTTCCGCGCCTGGTTTTTGCAGGATTGGATTCTGGATCCGGAGTTCCCGCTTGTCTGGCGGTTGGACCGCGAAGTGGCGGGATCGGGCTCTCACGGCGATCTGGGTGCGCATCTGATCGATCTGGCGCATTTCCTCGTCGGTGAGATGACGGAAGTGATCGGCATGAGCGAGACGTTCGTGAAGGAGCGTCCGATGCCGTCCTCAATGACCGGGCTCAGCGCCAAAGGCAGCAGCGATGCGCCGCGCGGGCCGGTAACGGTCGACGACGCGACGCTGTTCCTGGCACGCTTCGCGAACGGCGCTCTCGGCAGCTTCGAGGCGACCCGGTTCGCAGGAGGACACCGGTGCACGAATGCGTTCGAGATCAACGGCAGCAAAGGCAGCGTGAAGTTCGATTTCGAGCGGATGAACGAGCTCCAGGTGTATTTTACGGACGACGCTTCGGATGTGCAGGGCTTCCGCCGCGTGCTGGCCACCGATCCGGCGCACGCGTACAGCGAAGCCTGGTGGCCCCCGGGGCATACGATCGGATACGAGCATACCTTCATCCACGAGACGGTCGAGTTGATGCAAGCGCTTGCGGAGGATCGCCAGCCGGTGCCCAATTTCCGGGACGGCGTCGCCTGCCAGCAGGCGCTGGAGGCGGTGGAGGTCTCGATCGCGGAGCGGCGCTGGGTGCGGATCGACGAGCTTTGATCCGGGATAAAGTTCGGGCGAAACACACGGCATGAAGAGAAAGGGAGCGTACAGGATGGGAGAACAGACAGGAGCGGCGCCCAAGGCGCTGATCGTGTGGGGCGGATGGCTCGGCCACCAGCCCCGGGAGGTCGCCGAAATTTTCCGCGGCTTGCTCGTTTCGGAAGGGTTCGAGGTGGAAGTGTCCGATACGCTGGCTTCGTTCGACGACGGCGACAAGCTGAAGTCGCTTGACCTGATCGTGCCGGTATGGACGATGGGGGAAATCGCGAAGGAGCAGGTGGCCAACGTATCGCAGGCGGTACAGGCCGGCGTCGGGCTGGCGGGCTGTCACGGCGGCATGTGCGATTCGTTCCGGACGAATGTGGACTGGCAGTTCATGACCGGAGGGCAATGGGTCGCACACCCCGGCAACGACGGCGTGAAATACACGGTGAACATCGCGAACACCAGCAGTCCGCTTATGGAAGGCCTGGATGATTTCGTCGTCAGGAGCGAGCAGTACTACATGCATGTCGATCCGGCGGTCGAGGTGCTGGCGACGACGCGGTTTCCGACCGTTCCGGGCCCCCATTCGCTCAACAAGGCGGTCGACATGCCCGTCGTCTGGACCAAGCGCTGGGGAGTGGGCCGCGTCTTTTACTGCTCGCTGGGCCACCAGACCAACATCGTCGAGATGCCGCCGGTGAAGGAGATCATGCGGCGGGGACTGTTATGGGCTGCGGAAGGCAAAACGAAGTACGGCTTGCGCGGCGCGGATGGCCGGGCGGGAACCGGAGTCTACAGCGGCATGGCCGACAACCAGTATTAAGCGGGGAGAGCAGCATCATGCATAAAGTGAAAGCCGGTCTGATCGGATGCGGCAATATCAGCGCCGCTTACTTGCGCAATAAACATACGTTCGACGCGATGGAGATCGTCGCTTGCGCCGACCTCGACGCCGAGCGCGCCCGGCTAAAGGCCGAGGAATTCGGCATTCGCGCGGCGACCGTCGATGAACTGCTGAACGATCCGGAGATCGAACTGATCATCAACCTGACGATTCCGAAGGCGCACGCGGAGGTGAATCTGCAAGCGCTTGAAGCGGGCAAGCACGTCTATGTGGAGAAACCGTTCGCCGTCACGCGCGAGGAGGCGAAGCGGGTGCTCGACACGGCGGCCCGGCTCGGTTTGCGCGTCGGCAGCGCTCCGGATACGTTCCTCGGCGGCGGCATCCAGACGGCGATCAAGCTGATCCGCGACGGCTGGATCGGCACGCCGGTGGCGGCCTCGGCGTTTATGATCGGACGCGGCCACGAGCATTGGCACCCGGCTCCGGAGTTTTATTACGAGGCCGGCGGCGGCCCGATGTTCGACATGGGCCCGTACTATTTGACCGCGCTAGTGGCCATGCTCGGACCGGTGGTCCGGGTGACGGGCTCGGCCAAAGCCTCTTACCCGACGCGCACGATTCTCAGCGAGCCGCAGCGCGGCAAGGTGATCCCGGTAGAAGTGCCGACGCATGTGACGGGCGTCCTGGACTTCGCGAACGGCGCCGCGGCAACCGTCATCATGAGCTTCGACGCGTTCGGCGGCACGAGTCTGCCCCGGATCGAAGTATACGGCAGCCAGGGCACGCTGGTCGTGCCGGACCCGAACACGTTCGGCGGTCCGGTGCTGATCCGCCGCGCGGGCGAGAAGGAGTTCAGCCCGGTGCCGCTGACGCACGGCTATACGGAAAATCTGCGCGGTCTGGGTCCCGCCGATATGGCGGCGGCGATCCGCAGCGGGCGTCCGCACCGCGCGAACGGCGAACTCGCCTATCACGTGCTGGAGGCGATGCACGGCTTCCATGACGCGTCGGCGCAAGGCGTTCATTACCGCATGACGAGCACCTGCGAATCCCCGCAGCCGATGGCGATGGGGCTGATCAAGGGCGAATTGGACGCCTGAACGGCCCCCGCCGCGCCACAAAAGCGGGCGGGCCCAAAAGTAGGCTGCTCACATAAAGGACACTTGGCGGTGCGCAGGAAGATGATCCCCGCACCGCCATTTCTTGCCTTTCGCCAAAGTTCGGACCGGTTTGCTTCATCGGCGCGAAATGGGGGCGTGGGGAGGGGCCAGCCGACCGTGGCAAGTCGAAAAAATCGACTTGCAGCGGGGAAAACGAGCCGAATCGCCCGCGCAGGTCGAAAATATCGACTTAATCGGGCGCGATACGCTGCCGCCGGTGGCGCTCCTTGCCGCCGGTCCGCTCAATCGTACCGGAACAGCGTGCCCGCCGTTGCCGAACCCGCGCACGCGCCGTACGCCTCCTGGGCGCGGGCGGCGGGGTAGACGGCCCCGATCAGCGGCTTCACGGAGATGCGGCCCTCCGCGAGCAGCCGGATATATTCCCGCATGTTGCGGCCTTCGGTCCAGCGGACGTAGCCGACCGGATAATCGAGATTGTCCCGCTCGTAGCGGGCATCGTAGCGCCCCGGCCCGCCGGCCCGCGACACCAGCACCTGCGCTTCCTTCTGGAACATCAGGCCGCGCGAGAAATTCGCCGTCACGTTGCCGACGAGCACGATCTTGCCGCGATCGCGTACCCACCCGAACGAGGCGTCGATCAGCTCCTGTCCGTCTCCGCCCGCGCACAGCAGCACGGCGTCCGCGCCGTCTCCGCCGGTTATATCGGCCAGCGCCGCTTCCAGATCCGCTCGCGTCGAGACCGCCAGCGGCACGCCGCAGGCGGATAGCTTGGCGGCGCGCTCCGCGTTCAGGTCGTACCCGACGACCGGACAGGCCGCGGCGGCAGCGATCTGGCAAGTCAGATGGCCGAGCAAGCCGAGTCCGACCACAACCGCGGATTCGCCGAAGCGCAGATCGGCCACGCGCAACGCGTGGATCGCGATGGCTCCCAATCCGGCGAACGCGGCTTCCTCGGGGGCGACGCCGTCCGGCACCGGCGCGGTCAGATTGACCGGCACGGCGATCCGCGACGCGTGGTGCACATAAGGGGCGCCGTAGCAGGCCACGCGTTGGCCCGGCTTCAGCTCCGTCACGCCGTCGCCCGCGCGTTCGACGATGCCGACCGCGTTATAGCCGAGCACGACGGGCCGCTCGCCCGACCGCCTGATCATATCCAGCTCCGTGCCGGGGCTGATCGCCGAATATTCCGTGCGGACCAGCACGTGGCCGGGCAGCAGCTCCGGCTCCGGAGCTTCTTCCGCATAGACGGCTCCGCTGCGGGCGACGATCCTCGTCACCGTGTTGCCGCCGGCGTTGATTCCGTTCATCGGTTTTCTCCTCCCGTAGGCGCCTTGCCGCCCGAGAAATGCTTCCGGTATTCGCTCGGCGATACGCCCGCATATTTTTTGAACGTGCTGGCGAATGTGGACGAGTTCAAATACCCGGCTCTTTCGCCGATTTCCGCGACAGTCAGATCGGTTGTCGTCAGCATTTCTTTGGCGTGGGCCAGCCTGACCTTGTTCAAGTATTCGATAAAATTCATGCCGAACGACTTTTTAAAATAATTGGAGAAATACTTCGGGCTCGTCTCCAGTTGCTCCGCCATATGATCGAGATGCAGGCAGTGCATGTAGTTGCGCTCGATATACTGGGCGATCGACGCCGCATTCAGCTTGCTTTTGGTTTCCCGTAAGCCTCCGCGGGCGATGGTTCGCGCCGCTTCGGCCAGCGCGTCCCGCACTTCGCCCGCGTGCAGGGCGGATTCGACCCGCTTGACGAATTCCGCTTCGAGCGCCTGCGCGGTTTTGCCGGCGTCGGATTCGTTCGTTTTGAAGTCGGCGTGCTTCAGCAGCTCGTAAAAGGCCGTCTTCGCCACCGCAACCAACTGGTGATGAGGGACGCGCCGCTCCGTATTCCAAGCGAACCATTCATCCATCAGGCGCAGACATTCCCGTTCGTTGCCGCCCGCGAGATAATGGGACATCTTCTCGATCGCGTCCAGCCGGACGCTTACGCTGCGGCCGTAGCGGATGGCGGAGGCGTCCGTCAGTTCGTCCTGCGAACCGGCGGGACGGTTCCGCAAGCCGTCGGCCGCTTCCCGGTACGCCTGGGCGCAGTGCTGGACGCCGGCGGGGTAGAGACGGCCGACCGCGCCGATCAGATCGCAGCCGGGGCCTAGTTCACGCTTCGCTTGCTTGACGAACGGGGTGAGCAGGCGGACGGCGCGCTCCCGGTCCCCGGCCCGGCTTACGCCAATCATCGCCACGTAACGGTCCCCGCCCGCATGCAGCGCATAAGCGTCCGGGAACCGTTCCCGCAGGCCGTCCCCGAGGATCGTCTCGATCCGGTCGGTCGAGGGCTCATCGGACGAATCGGCATCGCCGGTTCGCCGGACGTCGAGGAGCGCCATGAGGAAATACGGCTCCTTGAACCGGTCCGCGACATACGTCTGCATGCGCTGGCGCGTCTCCCGCGACGGAGCCCGGTCCCCGACCGCGTCCAGCAGCGCAACCCGCCGCAGCTCGCGGTCCGCCTCGTCGAGCCGGGCTTGATAGCGCTCGTTTTCTTCCTTGAGCCGGACAATGGCCGAGAGAATCGCCCGAAAGTCGATCTGCCGCGGGTCCCGTCCGCCCATCGCCTTAAAGATGACGCGCATCGGCTTGTATAGATACAGGCTCAGAATCGCGGATAACACGACCGCGAAGCCGATGGCGATCGCGATAATCTGCAGATTGGCGTCCCGCGTCAAGTTCATGTCGGCGAAGGCGTAAGGCTGTTTGTGCACGTATGTGAATTCGTTGTATTCCGACCGGTAGATGTTGTACTCGTAATCTCTCGTCTGCAGCGTCGTTTTATCGGCAGAGCCGGCTTTGAGCTCCTGCATCAGCTCGAACAGGCTCGTTTCCTCCGTATTGAGGATCACGTTCTGCTCGGCATCCAGCATCACCAGCGCGGTTCCCTTCATCATCGCCGCATGGTTGGCGTGAAGCATCAGCTTGTCGACGTTCAGAAAAACAAGAATATTGTAAGGCGAGGACAAGTTGCTGGCCGCAATCGCGAGCAACTTGCGCGAGCTGCCGTTAACGGCGCCTGTCTCGTGGTTCCATTGGCTGTACCACTGGGCGGGAAGTATTCGCGCCGGGTGCGAGGTTTGGGCGAGCGACCGCCAAAATTCCTCGTTGTACTGCCGGTTGCCCAGCTTCATTCGGAACAGGTCGGACAGGCGGATCGTGCCGGCCGTCGTAATCGCCAGATCGGAATCGCGGCGGAAGACGACGACCTCCTCGATGTAGTCGTAGGCGCGGACGATCTGCCGCAGATCGTCGTTCATCAGATACACCTCGTGCATATCCATGCTCTCGGAGCCGCGGCCGTCGGTCGTCTGGAGCAGCGTCCGGTACGGCATGTTCTGGATGGCGTAAATGATGTCGTAGACGTTCTTGAAGGTGTCGTCGAACACGCGGATCATGTTCTGCACGACCAGCCTGTTTTTTTCCCCAACCTGCTCATATATGCCTTCCACCGAATTCCGGTACACCAGATAATTCGAAATAAACATCACCGTCACGATCAGCAGCAGCGCCAAAAAGATCTTCAGAAACCCCCGGTTGACCAACCATCTCAGCTTCGGCATCTTTCAACCCCCCGTGAAAGATAGGCCCAGACATACAGGAACGTTATCGCGGAAGCTCTCTAACGGTTCTTGTATTTCAGCGGCAAACGCTCCGACCTCTTCATGAAGGCGATCCGTTTATCCTGAGCCGGCCCGTTGTTGTCCGTAAATACTTCGACGGCTGCGGCCCGATCCCTTTGTGGGGATGCCGATTTATCCTTTTTCGGAACCGAGCATGATGCCTTTGGCGAAATACTTCTGGGCGAACGGGTAAATCAGCAGCACGGGAATCATCGAGATAAAGATGGTGGCGTTCTTGAGCGCCTGCGGCGTCAGCATCGCCTGCTCGGCGATCCCCGTCTCCTTGGCCGTGTCGAACAGCAGCATGTCCCGAAGCACAACCTGCAGGGGATACAGCTTCGCGTCGTTCAAATAAATCATCGGGAGGAAGAAGCTGTTCCAATGGCCCATGAAATAAAACAGTCCGATGGAGGCGAGCGCCGGTTTGGACAGCGGGATGATGATCGAGAACAAAATCCGGTATTCCGAAGCGCCGTCGATCAGCGCGGATTCCCGCAGCGCACCGGACATGTTTTCGTAGAAGCTCTTGAGAATCAGCAGCTCGATGGTCCAGATCGCGTTCGGCAACACGATCGCCCAGATCGTATCGATCAGGTGCAGCTTCTGCACGATCAGAAACGTCGGGATGATGCCTCCGTTCAGAAACATCGTCAGCACGATCGCCACCATGAAAAACCGCCGACCGAAAAAGCCGGGGCGGGACAGCGGGTAAGCGGCGACGGCCGTCATGAGCAGATTGATCGCCGTGCCGAGCCCCGTGTACAGGATGGTGTTCATATACGCCCGCGGAATTCGCGGACTCTCCAGAATCTGCTTGTACGCGTCGATGTTGAACCCCTTCGGCCACAGAAACACCCGGTTCTGGACAATGCTCGCCGAATCGCTGAACGAGATGGCGACGATATAGAGAAGGGGATACAACGTTGCGGCTCCGACCAGACTGAGCAGAACGATCAGGACGAAGTCGAACCAGGTGAGGCGGTTTAGTGCGCTTCGTTTTACCATAAGCCTTTGCCTCCAACCTTCTTGCTGATGGCGTTGGACAGAAGCAGCATAATCAGCGCGATGACCGCTTCGAAAGATCCGACCGCCGCCGCATAGCTGTAGTTCGTCTCCAGCAGCCCTTTGCGGTAGACGAACGTGGAGAAGACGTCCGCCACCTCGTACGTCGTCGGATTGTACAGCAGCAGCACCTTCTCGTAGCCGACGCGGAACACGTTGCCGCTCTTGATGATAAACAGCACGAGAATCGTCGGGAGGATGCTCGGCAGCGTGATGTGGCGCATCATCTGGAACCGCGACGCTCCGTCCGATTTCGCCGCTTCGTAGAGGGTCGGGTCGATGCCGGCGATGGCCGCCAGGTAGATGATCGCCTCATAGCCCATGTGCTGCCAGATCTCCGAGGAGATGTAGATTGTGCGGAACCATTCCGGCGACGCAAGGAAATACACGCTCTCGAAGCCGAGCGCGTTCAGCACCGTGTTCACCAGGCCGTGCGTCGGCGACAGGAAATCGATCACCATGCTGCTGACGATCACGACGGATAGGAACGAAGGCAGGTAGCTGAACGTTTGCACCGCCTTCTTGAAGGCGATCAGCCGCACCTCGTTGAGCAGCAGGGCGAACAGGATCGGCATCGGAAACGCCCAGAACAGCGTGTAAAGTCCGAGCAGAAAGGTGTTTTTGAACAGCAGCCAGAAGTCATGGCTGTCGAAAAAACGCCGGAAATGCTCAAACCCGACCCATTCGCTCCCGAGAATGCCTTGATAGACGTTGTAATCCTTGAAGGCGATGATGAGCCCGTACAGCGGCCCGTAGCGGAAGATTGCGTAAAAGATCAGACACGGCAAAAATAAAATCAGCAGTTGCCGGTCGCGGCGGATGTGCCGCCCGATCTCCGCCAGTCTCGAGCGGGGCGGGTTCCGCTTCGGCCGACTTTCCAACTCCATGCTTGTCGTCGACATACGTAATCCCTCCGGATGATGGGCCGGCGCCCGGAACCGCCGGAATAAGCCGGATACGGCGGTCCCGGGCGCCGGGCGCCGGCCGAACGCCTGAACGGCGGACGTGCCGAACTTCGATTAATTGGCGTCGTAACGTTTCTGCGCTTCGTTGTACGCGGCGATATATTTCGAGGCGCCGAGTTTTTCCGCGTTTTGCAGCCACTCGTTCCATTGCGCGTCGCCGTAGTTTTTGTTCATGACGAATTTCGTGCTGAACTCGTTGGCCGCTTTTTCGAGCGTCGCCCGAAGCTCCGCGATCGTCTTCGTTTCCGCTTCGTTAAACTTGAGCACCGGGTCTTCCGGCTCGAACTTGTTCGCCTTCACGATTTTGTCCTGCGCTTCCTGTTCCTTTTCCGTGAAGTTGTAATAGACGCTGCGGCGGTCCGGACGGAGGTACATCCCTTCCAGCCACAGTCCGTATTTTTTCTCCAGCGTCTTGATGTCGACCGTCGCCATGTCCTTCAGTTCCGGATATACGGGTTTGCCGTTCTCCAGCTTGTATGTCTCGCCCTCCACACCCATCGTCACGAGGGAAGAGCCGGATGGGCTTGTGAGATAATCGAGCAGCTTCAGAGCGATTTCCTTCTTGTCGTTGTTCGCCACGACGATGCCCCAGTTGTCGATCTTCGGCAGGGTGCGGACGTTGCCCGTCGGCCCGACCGGATTGGCGTAGCGGAGGTTGTAATCCGGAATTTGCGATTTGACCTGCGTGGCGAACTGCTCCAGCCGCCCGATCCAGTCGAACGTGACGAACGCCTTGTTGTTGGACGTCATCTTGGCCGTCCAGGAGGCATCCGTATCGGTAATAAACTCGGGGTCGAGAAGCTTTTCGTCATACAGCTTCTTCATGAACGTCAGCATTTCTTTGTATTCCGGCTGGGTGTAGGCGAGCTTCCACGTTTTCGACTTCTCGTCATAATAAGCGGGAAATTGCGCTCCCCCTATGCCCCATCCGTACGCCCAGTCGCGGAAGATGAGCTCTTTCGTCTTGGACGCGTACGGGTATGAATCCGGATACAATTCTTTCAACTTTTTAAGCGCCTGATAAAATTCTTCCGTGTTGGTCCATTCTTTGATGCCATGCTTGTCGAAAATGTCCTTGCGGTAGAGGAAGCCGTGGTTGACGTCGCGCTGCAGGCCGTAGATCGGCCAGGTGTACATGTTGTTTTTTTCGTCCGACCATGATTTCATGACCCAATTGTTTTTGGGATCGTCGACGTACAGCTTCTTGAAGTTGGGCAGCTTGTCGATATAAGGATTGATGGGCGTCACCGCTCCGTTCATGCCCAACTGGTTGACCTCGGCTTGCGTCAAGCCGTGGAAAATATCCGGCAGCTTGCCCGAAGCGACGACGATTTTGAGCTTGTCCTTGTACGTCTGAGAGGAGTAGTTTTGAATTTCCAGCTTGATCCCCGTGCGTTTCTCGATTTCTTTGACGATCAACGAGTTTTGCAGATCCGTGTTGTCGCTGACCAGCATCCATGTCAGCGTCGTCGGCTTGTCGACAATGGGAAGCTGGAGTCCCCCGGTATCGCCGTATTGCGCCGGAGCCGCTGTTGCGGTCGCGGTTGCGCTGGGCGAGGGTGACGCTTCGCCGGTGGCGGCCGGCTCCTTGCCCGATCCGCTGCAACCGGCGGCGATCGAAGCAAGCAGCATCATGGAAGCGATTGCAGCCGACTTTTTGTTCGACATGCTTGAATTCCTCCCTTTTCTCATATGGCATCTCGTTGGACCGATTTGCATTTTTATTGTAGAAATCGCTGGAGCGGCTTGTAAACGACGCTTTTTCCCGGCTCTTGGCAAATTCGGTCGAAGGCGGCGGGAGGCGGCCGGATGCCCGTTGCTACAGGCTTTTTGGCAAGTGGAAAATGCTAAAGCGGTAGAAAATAATAAAATCGGAATCCGGATTTTTCGACTGGGTAAAATGGAGGGAGGAGGTACGCCGCGTCGGCAAAAGGGGAGAAAAAGAGCGCGCGGGACGCAAACCCGGCGCTCTTGGGAAGATTAGGTCAAACCGTTGTGCAGCGTACTTACGAGGGAGTGCTTGGTCGTATCGTCGGAGCCTTTCCAGATAATCTCGAACAGGACGCCAAGTCCGGGCAGCGCCCGTTCATCGCCGTCGATCGAATCGCGGATGACTTCGTACAGTTCGTCATCGGATTTGCCTGCAACTCGCTGAATGATGGCCTGACGTAAGTTCAGGTTCATGGTTCGACCTCCGATTTTGTCCATTTGCGAGACAGACGGCTTGCGCCGCTCGCCGGTGTCGTCCGTAATAACGTGCGTCGGATCGCGGCCGTTTATTCAGGCGGGATGGCGCCCGTTCGCTTTGCGCGGCCGGCGTGAAGCGTGCTGCTTGCCTGTGCTATAATCGGATTAATGGAAGGAGTGAATCCGAATGGTTCGCAAATTGTTCGCCGTCATCGGCCTCGGCCGGTTCGGCTCCAGCGTCGCCCGTACGCTTGCGAATCAAGGCTACGAGGTGCTGGCGATCGACAGCGAAGAGGATCGCGTGCAGCAGCTGTCCGATATCGTCACGCATGCGGTGCAGGCGGATGCGACGGACGAGGAGACGCTGCGCGCGCTGGGCTTGCGGAACTTCGACGTCGTGGTGGTGGCGATCGGGCAGGACATCCAGTCCAGCATCCTGACCACGCTGATTCTGAAGGATATGGGCGTCGGGACGATCGTGGCCAAGGCGCAAAACGAGCTTCACGGCAAGGTGCTTCAAAAAATCGGTGCGGACCGCGTGATTTATCCGGAGCGGGATATGGGGCAGCGGGTGGCGACGCATCTCATCTCCCCAAACGTCATCGACTACATTGAGCTGTCGGACGACTACAGCATTCAAGAGCTCAAGCCGACGGGGCGAATGATCGGCAAAAGCCTGCGCGAGCTCGATATCCGGGCGAAGTTCGGCTGCAACGTCATGGCGGTCAAATCGGGCGACCGGATGGACATCGCGCCGCAGGCCGACGTTCTTATCACAAGCGAGGATGTGCTGGTCGTCGTCGGCAAAAACGAAGACCTGCATCGCATGGAGCGGGCGTTCGAGGAATGACAAACATTAGAACGGAAGTTCAGATTCAATCGGTTCAAAACCCGAGGGTCAAGGAATGGGCGCAGTTGGCCGAGCGCAAGCACCGCGACCGCCAGGGCAAATATATCATCGAAGGCGTTCATCTCGTCCAGGAGGCGCTTCGCCACGGAGCCGACATCGAGACGGTGCTGCTGGCGGCAGATCGGCCGATGCCGGAAGAGCTCCGCGAGTTCGCGCCGGTTGCGGTCGGCGGCGCGGCTGCAGAAGAAGCGGCGGGAAGCAGCCGGATCGAATGGATCGGCGTCAGCCCGGCCGTAATGGACAAGCTGGCGGATGCGAAGACGCCGCAGGGAGTGGCCGCTGTCGTGCGCAAGCCTTCTCAGGACCCGGCGGCTCTGCTGAGACGGCCGGCTCCGCTCGTCGTTGCGGTGGACGGTGTGCAGGACCCCGGGAATCTCGGCGCGATCATCCGCAGCGCGGACGCGGCGGGAGCCGACGGCGTGCTGCTCGGCCGTGGAACGGTGGATTTATACAACCCGAAGACGCTGCGTTCGACGATGGGATCGCTGTACCATCTGCCGGTGATCGCGGCGGATTTGCCCCAGTGGCTCAGACAAGCCCGGGAGGCGGGCCACCGGACGATCGGCATGAGCCTGCAGGCGAAGGCGACGCTCTACGAGACCGATCTGCGGGCCGGCTCCTGGATCGTGCTGGGCAACGAAGGCCAAGGCTTGTCCCCCGAGGTGCAGGCGGAGGTGGACACGACGCTGATTATCCCGATGAAGGGCGCGGCGGAGTCCCTGAATGTGGCGATGGCGGGAACGGTCGTGCTGTTCGAGGCGTTGAGGCAGCGGGGGTTTTCCCCAGATAAAAATTCTTGTTCGTGAATAAAAGTAAGCTTCTTCGCTGTTTAAAGTGCGAACACCTGTCAATACTGGAAATTAAGAGACCAGTAGAGGATGAGGTGTTTTCATATTTCATATGTTTGTAGCAAATCTTAAGGAAGGTCAGTTGGAAGAACTGCTTCATATTCCCGAGCCGTGGTATATCGATCGGGTTGATTTCAGCCTGGAAGCCAAGCAGGGTTTACATGGACATGTTACCCGCCTTCATCAAGGGTGCAGAGGAGAACTTCCCAAAAGCGTCAATCACCTTCGATAAGTTTCATGTCATTCAAGCAGCAAACGAAGCCGTTGATGAAGTCCGCCGTACCGAACGGAAGAGCTGCGCAGAACTAAAAGACACGCGATATATGTGGTTGAAAAACCCGGAAAATCTGACTGCTGCGCAACAAGAAACGATGGCGAAACTGAAGGACTGCGATCTGGATACCGCCAAAGCCTACCGGATGCGGCTGATCCTCCAGGAGATCTATCGCTATCCGGCTGCAATCGCACCCATGATGCTGCAAGACTGGATTCAGTGGGGACTGCGTTGTCGACTGGCTCCAATGGTCGAAGTCGCCAAAATGCTGCAAAACCACTACGATGGCGTCGTCCGATGGTTTTCATCCAAACTGACAAACGGTCTGCTCGAAGGCGTAAATAGCTTATTTCAAGCGGCCAAACGGAAGGCCCGAGGCTACCGCTCCGAAAAGAACATCATCGCTATGGTCTACGTATTGGCAGGAAAGCTGAACTTCGCCTTTCAAAGGTTTTCTGGAAATTCGTAGAGCTAATTTTGGCTGGTAGCATCGCTAGTGGCGAAGAGCCAACTTTTTCAATTTCACCAACTCTCATTTTTCTATTCTTATAATTTGACGATGGATATTTTATAAAGTTGAACAATCAGAAAATTGCCGATTTTCAAACCTACCCTTTCACAGTGCCAGAATGCAGAACGATCGTCGATCTGTTTGCGAACCTGGACGAACGATTGCGGTTGAGGCGATCAAGATCAGGTTTGGAGTGGAAAAACAAGGTCGGGAATACTGACGGTAACGGATTTGTCCTGTCCCCTTTACCACCTCCTTTCCCCTACAAATGGACAATAATTTTGCTAAATGACCGCAATGCGACTAAACTCGCGTTGTGGTTTTCGATTTTTTTATCCAATGATTGGCATAACCGATCATCTCTTTTAGAATAAAGAAGTACACTATCTATAAAAGGGAGTACATCAATGAGTTACAAAATGCTCGGTTATGGTTGGAAGCGACGGGGCCATTGGTATTATGACCTTCATAATAAAAACTGGTCTTTGGAAAAGAATATTAATTTTTATAGGAATTTGGATCGATCCCGGATCAATAAAACGATTGAAGATCCGAAAGCGTACGCGAGGTTTAAGTCCTTTTTTCCGGAAGAGAGATTGATCCAATACGAAGATTGCATAAAAAAATCGAGGCATTACACCGTTAATAAATTAACCGTCAGAGAGCTGTGTTATATATACGGCTATGACCAACAAGCCCAAAGTGCCTATGAAGCTTTGCGAAACGATTTTTCATCGCTGGAGAAAACCGAAGATAAGGTACTAAATTCCTTGATTTGGATTGTGTACGAAGATTTGTCGAATACGGATTTTCACCCCTTTGAAATCATCTATTTTTATCTTCATTTACGTGAAGAATTGGGTTTTGTTTTTAAAAAGAAAGATGACATGCTGCTTGAAAACGAGTATCTCTTCGACATCGTGCACGATCTGGAATGGGACGTTCATCATCTGAAACATACGATGCAGAGATTAGACGGCTTATTGGTTGACCCCAATATGACGGGGCCAAGCCTTATGGAAAGCGCCAGATTCAGGATTATGGAACAAGCGCGCAAGAATATGATCCATATGCGGTTGGAGAAGTCCAAACATTCGAAAGTTACTCGCAGCGAACTCATGGATGTATATCGGGATGACGTTAACCGAATGGGGAAAAATCATACGGGCACGAAGGGCAAAGACACGGTCGTCATTAGGAAATTTTAAGATCGCGGCAGGCAGGTTGCGCACAGTGAAAATTAACGGTCTCGACAAACTCGGAGAGCAACAGAGCTATGCATTGCTGAAAGATACGGTGAACGAACTGACCTTGCATAGCAGTAAACCTGTTGTCTGCGGTGAAAAATGGGTGGCTACGCAATGAATGCGCAGACAACAAATTCGAGAACGGGTGTCTCCGACTGTTCATACGTGGACCAGTTCGTGGTCAAGTTCGGCATAATAAATGTGAGTCGCTTCTGTTGTGCCGCCGCTCTCCTTCTCTTGTTCATACTTCCTGTGAGAGAGTCCCGTAATGGTGCTCTCTTTCTTTATATTCAGGACGAATACGGGGAGGGCTGTAGTTGAATTGCACAACAGTCACTCACCGCCGGCATATCGGCGATTTGCGCCGCTATCTGTATTCGCTCTCCGGAGATCCCCACGCCGCGGAGGATTTGGTGCAGGAGGTTTTTTACAAGGCGTGCAAATACCTGGACAGCTAAACTGGTACAGTCCCGGCCAAAACGCGACCATGAAAGGGTAACGAATATCACGGGCGCAAACGTACAAACCCCCACCAACGCATCCGAATGCGCGGGGGGTTTTTCCTGACACCGATTTACTGCGGGGCCGTGACCTCCGGCGCGTTGAGAGCTTCGGACGGTACGGTGATTTCTTTGATTTCGTTAAACTTGGAATATTCGCCTTGCATCGTTTGCGAGATGTTGAACGGTTGCCCCTGATTGTTCATTTCCATATCCATCTCGATTTTCATCGTATCCGGATAGAAGGTTTTTTTGTCGATCGAGAACGTGTAATCCGCCTTCTTTACGTTCATGCCGAGGGTGCCGAGATTGGCTCCCCCGCCGCCGAGACTGGCGTTGTTCTCCAGCTCCTTCCGGAGGAAGTTGTTGAACTTGTCGCCGCTCGCGGACAGCTTGATCGTATAGTGGCTGTCGGACTCGGACATCGCGAGGTCGTTCAGGAACGGCTTCATTTTCTCCAACTGCTTGGCGGGATCAAGCGCTTCTTGGGATATTCCCTGCATCACCTGCTCCAGTTGCTCGGCGGGCAATCTCGCCCATTGTCCGGACGTCGGCTCTTTCAAGAACAAGCCGTCTTCGATCAGATACAGCTCCATCTCCAACTGTTGGCCTTGCGCTTTCATGGTCATCTGCTGCTTGAAGGCCGCCTTCGGCTTCAGCGCGAGATCCATGACGATGTCGGTATCGACATCCAGTTTGTTGCCGCCCTGATCGATCAACTGCTTCATGTTCATGCTGACGGCGAAGCTGTCCAGTTTGGCCGTCGCTTCGGTCGATTTCGCGTAAATATCCGCGGCCGATAGCGATGCCGGGGATGCCGACGGCTGGACGGTCGGTTGCGCCGAAGCCGGCGGAGAAGCCGATGCGGCGGCCGATGGGCTGGCCGATGAGCTGCTGCCCGTTTCGCCGTCCGTATTTTTGCCGGCTCCGCAGGCGGCGAGCGTCAGGGTGCCTGCCGTCAGCAATACGGCTGCCAGCAGTTTGGGTAATGCTTTTGTGCTAGCCATGCAAGCTCTCCTCTCCGGACCGAATTCCGATCCTTGCGTATTATACCATATGTTTACAGTAGGAACATCCTGCTTTTTTCCTGTATTTTTTCTCCAATGGGTCGTTGGTCGGAGGCGGAAGGTTCTCTTCTTTTTCGGGGGTTCGCCGCATACAATGGGTAGCGCAAGCCCGCTTGTCTCGGGCTGAGGCCATCCCAGGGAGGAACGCCATGTGGAGAAGACGCTGGCGTAGCCGCAGTCCCCGGCGCAGGCGCAAATACAAGCGGTGGATCCTGCTGCTCGCGGTTATTTTGCTGGTCGTGCAGACGATGGTCGTCATCGAACGCAATCTGGCGCCGCCGCTGATGCACGTC
This sequence comes from Paenibacillus thermoaerophilus, assembly GCF_005938195.1. Classification (GTDB taxonomy): domain Bacteria; phylum Bacillota; class Bacilli; order Paenibacillales; family Reconciliibacillaceae; genus Paenibacillus_W; species Paenibacillus_W thermoaerophilus. The sequence continues at coordinate 183,073 of NZ_VCQZ01000003.1, read as the reverse complement.
GCGCAGATGCGGCTGAAACAAATCGCCACCAAAGCCATCAACAAAGCGATTACGGAACGAATGGCGAATACGGAAGGCGTGGACCGCCTAATTGACTGGCGAACCGACAGCGGGGGGAAAATCAAGGGGTTTTCGCTTAATTACAGCGCGCATATGAAGGTGACGGCGGATGCGATCAACACGGTGCAAAGCGTACTGAACGAGCTGGGCGAGATGCCGGAGCACATCCCGCTCGGCCAGGCGTTCGACAGTTCCGTGATTGCCTCGTTCGGGCCGCGAATACCGGTCAGGCTGTCGCCGGTCGGTTCGGTCGAAGCCAACCTGCAGACGCGCCACCATAACGCGGGCATCAACAATTTGCTGGTCGAGGTTTATATTCGCATACGGGCGGAGGTCGCGATCATTATTCCGTTCGATTCGAAGCCGGAGGTGGTCGAGACGGAGGTTCCCATCTCGTATGTGCTGGTTGTGGGAGATGTGCCCGCTTATTTCTTCGACGGGAAGGGCAACCCCTCGAACGGAGGCAATACGGCCATTCCCCCGAGCGTCTCGCTTCCGTCTCTCCGCATGGAACCGGACGAAGACGCAACCGGAGTGTCGGCGCAGACGGCGCCGTAAATACGCAAAGGACCGCCCGAAAGCAGAACCGCGCCCCAATTGTTAGACACACTGACAATTGAAGGTGCGGGTCGAGCCGGAGCGGTCCTGTTTTATTTGGCGCGGCGCGCGGCCCGTTCCTCCCGTTCCCACTTGGACAGATGGGGATACGGATCGAAGGACCATTCGCGGAAGCCGTTGTCGCGGTAAGTGCCGTAATGCAGATGGGGCGGGAATTTGCCGGACGTTCCCGGCTTGCCGTACCCGGAGCTCCCAACGTAGCCGATGACCTGCCCCGGCTGTACGTAGTCGCCGCGGGTTATCGGCTTGACGTAGCCGGCGAGATGGGCGTAGTAATGGTACACTCCGTTCGGGTCTCGGATGCCGATGCGCCAGCCTCCGTACGGATTCCAACCGATGACTTCGACGACGCCGTAACACGTGCTGCGTACCGGCACGCCATGCGGGGCGAACAGATCGGTGCCCTCGTGAATCCGGAATCCGCCCCAGCTTCGGCTTGCGCCCCATGTGCTGCGGTAGGAATAGTTGCTGCCGAGCGGCAGCGGAAAAGCGTGCCGGTGCAAATCCAGCGTACCGAAATGTTTATAGATTCCGGCGAACTGTTCGATCCGTTCCACGCTTCGCAACGAGCCGTAATACTGCCAGACGGCGACGCGGAAGTCGGCGGGATCGAGGCCGTAAGAGGTCAGGTACGAGGCCATCGACGACAGCACGTCCAAATCCTGCGAAGGGTCGGCGACACCGTCTCCGTTGCCGTCGCGGCCGATGCCGCCGAACAGCGAGATCGTCGCAAGCGACGTGTCCGCCTGATTGGGATTGCCGGGACCCGCCCAGAGCGGCGCAGGCACCTGAATCGCGGTCAGTCCTTGGCGCAGCGGCCGTTTTTTCGGCATGGCGAGACTGAGCGCGCGCTCGTATTGATCGATGGCGGCCAGGTAGTTCCAGGGAATGCCCGTGATGGAGCCGATCTCCTCGAAAACCGCTTTGCGTTCCGCATAAGAGACGGTTTTGGGAACCGGTTTGGATTCGGCGGCGTTCGCGCCGGACGGCAGAGCGGCGCTGGCGATGGCGGCCGCCGCCAATCCCGCCGACAGGCGGACAGCCCAGCGCTTGGGACTGCCGGCCCCTGTCCATAAGGGAAGACGCAACCTCGGTCACCTCCTGGGGCGAGGATTTTCTCCCACATAATTTGTGCAGGAAAGCTGTATTTATCCGCGGATGGGGACCATTTTCATCCCGGCGGGATTAGTGGTACGATGAACGGGAAAGAACCGCAACCGAGTCAGGGGGAGAAATGCGATGGCGTTCGATCACGGTCACCGCGAGGAGCATGTGGACGACGGCATGATCATGATCCAGGCGAATCTGGACGACATGAGTCCGGAATGGTGCGGACACGTGGCGGACCTGCTGTTCGAAGCGGGAGCCAACGACGTGTTCTGGATACCGATCTATATGAAGAAAGGACGCCCCGGCGTCATGCTGAACGTATTGGTCCACAGCACCCGGCTGGAAGCGATGGAGGACATTATTTTCGCGGAAACGACGAGCTTCGGCTTGCGTTACACGAGCGTCGCCTGCCACCGGCTGGAGCGGCGTTTCGACGAGGTGCATACGCCTTGGGGGACGGTTCGCGTCAAAACGGGATATCATGGGGGACGGCTGGTGGAGTACGCTCCCGAATACGAGGACTGCCGGAGAGCGGCCCGAAACGGCGGCGTTCCGCTGAAGATGGTGTACGAGGAAGCCCGGCGTTTATGGCGGATGAAAGAAGCCGGCGGAGCCGAGCGATTCGAGCCGCAACTGGCGGGCGAAGACAAAAATCCTCCGTTTGGTCGCCGGAACGGCAACTAAACGGAGGACCGGATTTACTTGTGCGGGTGCGTATGGTCGTGCCCGTGCGCGTGGGAATGGTCGTGCACGTGGGAATGGTCGTGCGGGTGCGGGTGATCGTGTCCGTGGCCCGCGACGCGCAGACCGCCTTCGCGCTGCGCTCGCTGGGGCGACAACGTGCCCACGACCGCCCGCAGCACGTTCGGTTGATCCGGCAAGTCCCGCGTTCCGGCGCCGTAACCGATCGATTCCACCGTCATATCGGGCAAGCCGACGTGGAACTTGTCGACCACCCCTGCGGCGATCCCGGCTCCCGTCGGCGTCGTCAGCTCCATGCTGTGCCGGCTGGCGGCGACGGGACGGCCGCGCATCATCTCCAACGTCGCGGGAGCGGGCACCGGGTACAGACCGTGGTCGCACCGAACCGTTCCCGATCCCAGCGGAACCGGCGCGCACCATACCGCGTCGACGTCCAGCGAATCCAGCGCGAGCGCGACGCCGCAGACGTCGGCGATCGAGTCGATCGCGCCGACCTCGTGAAAATGAACGTGCTCCAGCGGCACCCCGTGAATCCGTCCTTCGGCGACGCCGATCTCCTCGAAGATCGCGTTGGCGAGACGGGCCGCGCGGGGAGAGAACCCCGCTTCATCGATCAGCCGAACGATCTCCGAATAAGGCCGGTGATGCGTCGGCGGGCGGGACGGGTCTGTAACGACATCGAGCTTCAGGGCGGATACGCCTTTTTTGAGCACGCGCTTCCATTCCAACTTGAAGGGCTCGACCGCGATTTTGGCGAGCTCCCGTTCGACGTATTCCCGGTCGGCTCCCGCGTCCACGAGAGCGGCCAGCGTCATGTCTCCGCTCAGGCCGGAGAAGCAATCCAAATAGACGATACGCATATGTAGTCCGTTACCCCTTTCCTTTGGAGGCGTTCGACAGATTGCGATTGATCATCGCCGCGGCGTAGCCGGCGCCGAAGCCGTTGTCGATATTGACGACGGTGATGCCCGGCGCGCAGGCGTTCAGCATGGCGAGCAGCGCCGCGATGCCGCCCAGGCTGGCTCCGTAGCCGATGCTGGTCGGCACGGCGATGACCGGAGCCGAGACCAGCCCGCCGACCACGCTGGCGAGAGCGCCTTCCATACCGGCGGCGACGACGACCGCATGGGCTCCGCGAATCAGATCCAGCTTGCGGAACAGCCGGTGGATGCCCGCGACTCCCACATCGTAGATGCGCTCAACTCGGCTTCCCATACATTCGACCGTCAGCGCGGCTTCTTCCGCGACCGGCAAATCCGACGTGCCCGCGCAGACGACGGCCACATAACCGTCATGCTCGCAGGCGATCGGCTGTTTGTGCCAGGTGATCGCGCGCGCCGTTTCGTGATAAGTCAGATCCGGAATCGTCCGCTTTACGGCTGCGGCCTTATCCGCCGATACACGCGTCACCAGCACGCGGTCCGAATGCTCCCGCAGCTTCAGCACGATCGACGCGATCTGCTCCGCCGTCTTCCCTTCGCCGAACACAACCTCCGGGAATCCGATGCGGCGGCTGCGTTCCAGATCGAGCTGCGCGAACCCCAGATCGGCGACCGCCTGCGATCCGGCGGCGTCCTTCAACCGCTCCATCGCTTCCTCCACCGATAGGTCTCCGCCGCGGACCCGCTCCAGAATCCGCAGCAGTTCCGTTTCCTGCTTCATATGCCCTCTTCCTTTTCCGCGTTTTCGAGACCGTTCATACGTACAGGCCGCACGGCCCGAATGGCTTCTATTCTCATTTCCAGCCTCATTGTACCATAGGATGAAAACGTGAACAAAGCGACGGCAACCGCTTGTCCCCGTCCCCCTGGCCGCTTGAGTAGCGGCTTTTTCATTTCATGGTATAATAAGAATTATGCTGAAAAGAAAGCAGGCGATCGATATGGCGACCAAACCGCTATTACGCAAGCCGGAGTGGCTCAAGATAAACCTGGCGACGGGCCAGGATTACGAAAATATGAAAGAGCTCAAGCAGATGATGCGGTCCAAAACCTTGCATACCGTCTGCGAAGAGGCGAAATGTCCCAACATTCACGAATGCTGGGCAAACCGGACGGCGACCTTCATGATCCTCGGCGATATTTGCACGCGGGCGTGCCGGTTCTGCGCGGTCAAGTCGGGCTTGCCGACGGAGCTCGATCTCGCCGAGCCGGAACGCGTCGCGGAAGCGGCCGAGCAGATGGGCCTGCGCCATTGCGTGGTGACGTCGGTCGCGCGCGACGATCTCGCGGACGGCGGCGCTTCGATCTTCGCGGCCACGATCCGCGCCATCCGCAAGCGGCTGCCGATGTGCAGCGTCGAGGTGCTGATTCCCGACTTCATGGGCTCGGAGGACAGTCTGCGGACGGTGCTCGAAGCGAAGCCCGACATCCTGAACCACAACATCGAGACGGTGGAGAGGCTGTCCGACCGCGTGCGCTCCAAGGCGAAATACCGCCGCTCGCTTGAGCTGCTCGCCCGGTCCAAGTCCATCGCCCCGAACATCCCGACCAAATCGAGCATCATGGTCGGCGTCGGCGAGACATGGGACGAAATTTTGCAGACGATGGACGACTTGAGAGCCGTCGACTGCGACATCATGACGATCGGGCAATATTTGCAGCCGACCAAAAACCATCTGCGCGTGGAGAAATATTACGCGCCGGAAGAGTTCGCCGAGCTGAAAGCGGAAGGGATGAAGCGGGGCTTCAAGCATGTCGAGTCCGGTCCTCTCGTCCGGAGCTCCTATCATGCGCATGAGCAGGTGAACTCGGCCAGAGGGGTGGCGTCGACTTGAAGGCAGAAGGCCGCAAGTTTTATGTCGTAGGCAACAAAGTCTACGAACTCGTCGGCGAGCACAAGTCCGGGTTCAATTACGAGGCGTTCCGGGACCGCTACAGCGAAGTGCTCGACCGGTACGACTACATCGTGGGGGACTGGGGCTACAATATGCTCCGCCTCAAGGGCTTCTTCCGGGAAAACCATCCGAAGGCGAACAAGGAAACGTCGATCGCCCTTCTTCAGGATTATTTGAACGAGTACTGCAACTTCGGTTGCGCCTATTTTGTGCTGGAGAAGGTCAACGGCAGGCCGGAAGGCGAATACATCGGCGGCGAGCCCCAGGAAGGAAGCGCGCCGGTGGGCATCAGCTTGGGCGGCTCCGCGGCGGATGAGGAGAACGCTGCCCCGGTCGCCGGGATCAAGGGCGTCGGCACACTGATGAAGGGCGATCTGCCGATGCGCTACAACCGCACGGGCATCCCCGCCCGCATCAGCGTATCGCTCGCCGAGCGCAAGGAGCGGGCGGCGGCGAGGGCCGAGAACGCGGCGGCCGCCCGCCTGGCGAAGTCCGACGGCGCACCGGCGACGACCGGGCCGTCCGGGGGAGGGGAACGCCGGTCCGGCGAGGGCGGCGGCCGCAGCGGCGGCAACAACGGCGAGCGGGCCGAACGGACGGAGCGCGGCGGAGACCGCCCGGATCGGCAGCAGCCGAACCGCGACCCCAACCGCGAACGCGGCGGGAAGCCGGGGCAGGTATCCAACGGCGGCTACGGGCGTCCGTTCGGGGAGCGGAGCTCGGGCGGCGCGCGTTCGCAGGAGCGGGCCGAGCGGCCGCCCGGCGGGCCGCAAGCCAGCCGCCCGCCGCGCAAGGAGCGGGCGCAGAACGGCGGCGCTTCCGGGCGGGGTCCGCGCGAGGGCGGATCGCCGCGCTCGCAGGCGCCCGCCTCCGGCGCGAGGCACGAGCGCCCGGGCGGCGCGGCGGGCGGACGCGAACGCTGGAACGGGCCGCGCGTCTCGCGGGACGGCGTCCACCAGCGTGCCGGATCGCAGCCCCGGGGGAACTCGCTGCCCGACGGAGGCGGCACGAATTGAGCAAAAAACGGCGCACGGTTCCGAAAACAGAACCGTGCGCCGTTTTTTGCTGCGGCTACAAATCGATAAACGCATCCTTGACACGCGTCCAGAACGGGAACGAACGCAGCCGGGCGAACGAGATCTTCTTCTCCGACACCATGCAGCGGATGGAGCGGACACCCGCCGCCGGGAGCGTCAGATGGTCGGCGTTCAGCAGAAGCTTCTGGCCTTCCTTCGGGTAAATGTCGCAATGATGATGCTTCGGCAGCAAGAGCGACGAGCCGAGCGTCCGGTACACGCGGTTGTTGATCGAGGCGATCTCGGCGATCTGAATCGTCTCCAGCGACGGATGAATGATCGCTCCGCCCAGGCTTTTGTTGTAGGCGGTGCTGCCGCATGGGGAGGAGATGCAGATGCCGTCTCCGCGGAACATCTCGAACGGCTCGTCGTTGATGTTCAACTGCGCCACCAGCATGCCGGAATCGCCTTTCACGGTGAACTCGTTCAGCGCCAACTGAGTCGTCGTGCCGCTATCCGTCTCGATCCGGATCTCGGCGATCGGGTAGCGGACGATACGCAGAGGGTCGTGCGGGCCCGAGGCGGCCATCAGCCGGGCGAGAATTTCGACTTCGCCGGGCTTCCAGTCGGCGAAAAAGCCGAGATGGCCGGTATGTACGCCGATAAACGCGACATGGTCCAACTGCTCCAGATAGCTGTGAAACGCATGCAGCATGGTGCCGTCGCCGCCGATCGACACCACGACGTCGGGGGTTTGCTGATCGTGTATTAATCCGAGATCTCGGGCGATCCGGTGAAATTTTTCCGCCGTATTGCGAGAAATGTCGTCGCGGCGTTCTACGATTGCGTATTTCAACGGGGTGGCCTCCATCCGGGGTTGTTACTCTCATCATACTGAAAAAACAAGCCCCGCACAATGCCGGACGCCCGTCTGGCCAGAAGCACGGCGAAGGAAGCCGTCAGCAGAGCCGCTCCGCCGGCCGCAAGCGCGGCGGCGATCGCGGGCAGGGCGGCCCATGCGTGCGGCAACCCTGCGGACTGCGGTTCGGGAGACGTGCCGAACGGCAGCCAGGCGGACATCGAGGGCGCAAACGGAACCCACAACGCATAAACCAGACCGGCCGACAGCAAGGTGTGAAGCAGTCGCGCCAGCAGAAAGGGGCCGTACCGCATGCCCGTGCCGGAGATCAGGCTCAATATTTGCGCGTGAACCGACAATCCCGCCCACGAAAGCACGGCGGCCGCCATGGCGACGGCGTGCGGCAAGCCGCTGACAGGCACGGCGCTGCCGGCGGCCTGCGTCCCCAGCGTCACCTCGAACAAGCCGCTGACGGAGGCGGCGATAAGCTCGGCCGGGACGCCCGCAAGCTCCAGCGCCCCGACAAGCGGGGCGGTTATCAGCCCGAGCGCGCCCGACGAGCGGAGCACCGCCATCAGCACCGAAAAAAACACGACAAGCCCTCCGATCACGACGATCAGCCGCAGCGACGCCGAGATCGAATCCAGCAGGAGCTGGGGGAAGGGGCGGTTATCGTTCAGCCTGGCTGCGTGCATGGCTTGGAACGCCTTGCCTATAAACGAGCTGCGCTCCCGTGCCGGAGCCGGCGGCGTTCTGTCTGCGGGCCGGGACAGCCGGGCCATCAGCAGCCCGACCAGAATCGCGGCGCCGTAATGAGAGGCGACCAGCAGGGGAGCGATTCCCGGCCGATGGAAAAAACCGACGGATACCGCTCCGATCATAAAGATCGGATCAGATGTCGTCGTAAACGCGACGAGCCGTTCGCCTTCGTCCCGCGACAGCAGCCGCTCGCCGCGCAGGCGGGCGGCGAGCCGCGCCGATACGGGGTAGCCGGAGGCGAAGCCGACGGCCATGACAAACCCGCCGATGCCGGGAACCCGGAACAGCGGGCGCATCAGCGGGTCCAGCAGGGAGCCGAAGAAGTGGACGAGGCCGAGCCCCAGCATCAGCTCGGACATGACCAAAAAAGGCAGCAGGGCCGGAAACAAAATATCCCACCAGATCGATAGTCCGACGAGGGCTGACCGAAGCGCCTCTTGGGAGTAAACGAGCAGCAAAGCGGCGAACGCTCCGGCGGCGGCTCCGGGCCCCCATCTGGCGAATGCGCGGATTGCGCTTCGCAACGGCAAGTCCCCCCTTCATCCGAGACCATCGTCCCGGGTTCTCCGCGTCCGTTCCTTTGTTCACCCCATGTATATGCGCGGGCCCGTCCGCGCATGTCCCCGGAGGAAGGGCGCCGGAGCGTCCGTCCCGATAAACCGCTTACCGCTTTTATTTCGCGGGTTTTGTGCTACAATAGGAATATAGACCGACAAGTGCACGCCGCATCTTTCGAATAACAGGGGAGTGAGTTCGATGATGTCGATGATCACGGGACTTTTGATCTGCGCCTTTGTATATGTCATTCGGGCAGCCCGTTCGGCTCCATCGGAGGCGGACTTGTCGGAGGAGGAAATGGATACGGGATGGAACGCGAAACTGTAACGTTTTACGAATTGCTCGGAGGCACGAGCGGCATCCGCCGCATCGTCGAGGCTTTTTACCCCAAAGTGCTGCAAGAACCGCTGTTGGCTCCCTTGTTCCCCAAGGATATCACGCCGGTGATGGAGAAGCAGACCGAATTTCTTACGCAATTTTTCGGTGGACCTCCGCTTTTTTCCGAAAAATACGGTCATCCGATGATGAGGGCCAGACATATGCGATTCCCCGTTACGCGAGAGAGAGCGGACGCATGGCTCGGATGCATGAGAAGGGCGCTTGATGAGGTTGGCGTGGAGCCTGCCTTGCGGGACGCGGTGATGGAACGCCTTCAAGGACCTGCCTACCATTTTGTGAACAGTTGAAGAACAGAAGGGTTCGTCCGCATGCGGATGGGAGCGGCAACCCCTCGGGGAGGAAACTGTCGTGTTCAATCGATCCGCCAATGCCGTCGGCCGGGAAGAAATTCCCCCGTTGTATCCCGCCAAGACGGTATGCCGCTATTGCGAGCGGACGTACCGGACGATGCGGGTGCGTCCCAGCCATAAAAAATCGACGGAGGCGGACAGCGATTTTTGCATGCGGTTTACCGGTGTCAATCCGGATTATTACGTCGTGCGCGTCTGTCCGTACTGCGGTTATTCGATGACCGACCATTTCTCGAAGAAGCCGCTGACGGAGCGCCAGCGCGTGATGTTCGAGGAGAAGATCGGCCGCAGCTGGAACAAGCTGGATTTAACGGGCGAGCGCACGATCAACGAAGCGATGTTCGCCTACAAGCTCGCGCTCGTCTGCGCCCAGGCGTCGGACGAGACCGACCGCGTCCTGGCGGGCATTCTTCACCATATCGCCTGGCTGTACCGGCTTATGGAGGACGAGGCGAACGAGAAGCGGTTTTTGGCGCATGCGCTTGACGCCTACATGCGCGTGTTCGAATACGAGGGTCTCGATTACAACAACGCGAAGCTGATGTATCTGATCGGCGAATTAAACCGGAGATTGGGGCAGTACAACGAAGCGGTCCGCTGGTTCTCGCGCGTCGTCAACGACAATCGGATCGTCGACGCCGCCATGATCCGCAAAAGCCGCGAGCAGTGGCAGCTCGTCAGGGAAGAAATGCAGCGGCTGAAGCTGCAGCCGGAGCTCCCCGGGGATGAAATCAAAGGGGCGTAACGCTCCTTGCGCAGTCTCCGCCTCAGGCTTCTTTGCGAAATCGAAAATTTTTTATCGTTATACGCGGAAAATTCGCGGTTTGTGAAAGGTTTAGCGATATAAAATATCGGGAAAGGACCGATTTCCCGCTTTTTAGCTGACTTCTCGAAGGTTAGTGATATTTTATATCGGAAAATGAATTGATCCCGATAAAAAGCCACGGGCTGATCCTCCTTCTAAAGGTGAGTCGCATCACGTCTAACGGAGATCATACCGTGGCTTCTTTTGCTGGAAAAGATGCGTTTTCTCCGTCCCGGCGTCGGCGGCCGGGAGAGCATGCCGCCGGGCGTGCGAGAGGCAAGCGTCCGCCGTCCGGCAGCGAAGCGGCAGCAAACTTGCCCGATCGTCATCTGATGAAGTCGACTGCTTCGCATCGGCCGCCGAGCCGGACTTCGGTTCGGCTCGGCGTCGTCTCGGCGATGATCCGGCCTTCGCGGATGGAATAACGGACGGCCGCCTGCTTCCGGATGGCGTCGTATTCGCTGGCCGCGTCCAGAATAATCAGATTGGCCGGCTTCCCGGCCTCGATGCCGTAGCGTTCTTCGATGCGAAGCGCTTTGGCGCCGTTGACCGTGATGAAATCAAGCGAGCCCGCAATTTGCTCGTACCCCGTCAGATGCCCCGCGTGCAGCCCCATCAGCAGTACCTGCAGCATGTTGCCGGTTCCGAGCGGATACCACGGATCGATAATATCGTCGTGGCCGAAGCATACGTTAATGCCCGCCTCCGTCAGCTCCTTCACGCGGGTTAAGCCCCGTCGTTTCGGATACGTGTCGAAACGTCCTTGCAAATGAACGTTCACCAGCGGATTGGCCACGAAATGAATGCCCGACAGCCGGAACAGCCGCAGCAGCTTGGAGACGTACGCGTGATTGTAGCTGTGCATGGCCGTCGTGTGGCTTGCCGTCACCAACTCGCCGATGCCGCGCCGATAGGCTTCCGCCGCAACTGTCTCGACGAACCGGGACTGCTCGTCGTCCGTCTCGTCGCAATGAACGTCGACCAGACGGTTGTACTTGACGGCCAATTCGAAGGCGCGTTTTAACGATTCGACGCCGTCTTCCCGCGTAAATTCGTAGTGGGGAATCGCGCCGACCGCGTCCGCCCCCATCCGGAGCGCCTCCTCGAGCAGCTCCAGCCCGTTCGGGTAGGACAGGATGCCTTCCTGCGGGAAGGCGACGATTTGCAGATCCGCATAGGGAGCCATTTCCGCCTTCACCTCCAGCATGGCTTCCAATGCCGTCAGGTTCGGATCGGTGACGTCCACGTGGGTTCGCACGTGCTGGACGCCTTGCGCGATTTGCCACAGAAGCGCCTTGCGCGCGCGCCGCTTCACATCGTCGCGGGACAACATCGGCTTCCGCTCGGCCCATCGCTGAATGCCTTCGAACAGCGTGCCGCTCATGTTCCATGCCGGTTCCCCCGCCGTTAGCGCCGTGTCCAGATGAATATGAGGCTCGACGAAAGGGGGGAGCGTCAGACAGCCGCCGGCGTCGATCGTCGGCTCTTCGTCGGCGGCTTCGAGATGCTGGGCCACCTCCGCAATGATCCCGTCCCGGATTCGGATCTGCATAAGCGGCTCCGTGCGGCGGAGCTTGGCGTTTCGAATAATCATGGTCGTCTTATCCCTCCAAAATCGTTTCGCTTGTTTGCTGGCGGCTGTCCGAACGGTCGAGCAGCTTCGTCAGAACGACATACAGCGCCGCGGACACGACGACGGCGTTCAGCGGGGGGATGCCCGGAACGAGTCTGGCTGCGGCAAAGCCGGCCGCCCAGGCCGCGATCGCAACGACGTTCACCTGCTTGAAGGAGCCGGGATCGAAACGATCGTACTTGCGGCGGTTCACCAGGAAATAGTCCGCCAGAATGATCGCGCCGATCGACGGAATCGCCGACCCGAGGAACGTCAGGAAGCCGATGAAATTGTTGTACAGCCATATGGAGAGCGCCGTGCCGACGATTCCGTTGATAATAACCAGCTTGTTCTTCGGAATCTTCGTAATATTGGAGAAGCCGAGTCCGGACGCGTACAGCGCGTTGTCGTTCGTCGTCCATATATTCAGGCCGAGGATGACGATGGCCGGAATGATCAGTCCTTGCGCCAGCATGACGTCGGAAATATCGGAGAAGCCCGTGCTGATCGCGCCGACGGCCCCGAACAAAAACATCAGCGAGTTGCCGAGGAAAAAGGCGATCAGCGTGGCGAGGAACGCCTTGCGCGGCCCGCTCGCGAAACGGGTAAAGTCGGGCGTCAGCGTTCCTCCGCTGATAAACGATCCGACGCAAATCGTCAGCGCCGCCGTGAACGACAAGGCGTCCTGCGGCTGGAAGTCGAACAGGCCGCCAAGCCCGCCGATGTCGGAGGCGGCGCGATAGACGGATATCGAGCCGAGAACGGCGATGGCGGGCACGGCTACGATGCTGAGCGCCGTCAAGGCTTTTATGCCGAAAAAGGCGCTTGAGGTCATCAGAATGCCGGCGGCGGCGATCAGGTACGGGACGGGAATGCCCGTTGCCTTCTCCACCGGCAAGGCGAACATGGCGATTCCGACGCCGAACCAGCCGACCTGGGTTCCGCCGAGCAGGAGGGAAGTAAGGTAGGAGCCTTTTTGGCCGAAGGCGTACCGGGTGAGCAGATGAGTCGACAGCCCGGTGCGGGAGGCGATGACGGCGAGGCCGCCCGTGTACAATCCGAGGAGCAGGTTGGAGAGCATCACGATCAGGATGAATTGGGAGAAGGTCAGCCCCGTGCCCAGCGTGCCGCCGGCCATCATGCTGGCGGAGAAAAATGTGAAGCCGAGCATGACCGCGAGCGTGTGCATCAATTTTTGTCTGTTCGCTGCGGGTACGGGACCCAATGAAAACTCTTTGTCGTTGGTCATTTGAATCTACCCCTATCCTTGCCAATATTATCATGGCATATTATCTGTCATGAACTAAATATAGCATAACGGATAGGTCGGTTTCGATTGACAAAGCGAACGGATTTTTCGGGGTTTTCATGCTCTTTTGGTTGACAATGTGTCAAATATGGTTACATATACGTCGTGTTAACGAGTTTTAGTGGAATATTTATGTTATTTAATATTACATAATCTCGGAGGAGCCGGATCGCCGCAAATACTCATATCCGCAGACGGCCAATTCCAGCGCCAGCCTTTGACCCGGCGCGTGAAAGTCGCCGCCCAGCAGCTCCGCTATTTTCTCCAATCTCGCATACAGCGTTTGCCGGGAGATGAACAGGGCTTCGGCCGTTTCCCGCTTGGCCAGATTTTGCTCGAAGTAGGTTTTGAGCGTCTTGATCCACAGATCCCGGCGCTCGTTGTCCGCCTGCAGCAGAGGGCCGAGGCGATCGCGCACCAGCTTCGGAAGCTCCCCGCTTTCCCGAAGCTTGTACAGAATGCGGTATAAATGCAGATCGCGATCGAACGGATTCGGAAGCGGGCCGATATCCTTCTGGATGCCGATCACATCCAGCGCCGTCCGGTAGCTGTCCTGCAGATCGGTCAAGGCGCGGAAACTGCGGCCGGCTCCGGCAAATTTGACGAATTCGGGAGGCTGGCGCTTGTCCGCTTGCAGAAAGCGGGAGAGGGCGCGGGCTGCGGCGGCGTCTATGTCCGGCCGGGTTTCAAGATCGAGCAGAATATACACCAAATGCGTATCGGCGATGGTCGGAATGAGATAGAACCCCTCCGATTCGAAGACGTGGCGGGCCGTCATGTTTTTCTGGATGCACCGGGTTTCGAAATCGGGAGTGTGCAGCTTCGCCGCTTCGAGCTCGAAGACGACCGCCATGTTAAGCCCCAATTTCAACCCGGGCTTCGCCGTCAGCAGCCGTCTGCGAATTTCCGCTTCTTCGATTTCGCCGTTCAGCCATTTGTGGGTCCAGCGGTTCTCCTGAAAGAAGCTTCCCCGTTGCCGGTTGATGATCCAGGTATGGATATCCCGGGTAATTTCGATGTAGCGGACATGGCGGTCCGGATGGAAGATGATGATCGGGAAGTCGTTCCGTTTCGCGAGCTGCAGCATTTGCTCCGGAATGCGGTCGATGACTCTCCCCGTCTCCAGGCACAGGCCCGAGGCGCGGGAGGCCATAATTTGCCGAAGAAAGGAAACGCCGGCCTCGTCTCCGTCTTTCCAGGACAGGCCGGTCGAGAGAATGAGCTCGTTGCCGTTCAGCAGTTCGCCGACGTCGGTCACTTCGAGAATATGGACCCACTCGACCTCCCGGTCCAGCGCCTTTTCGCTGGCATGGACGGTAGCCCCTTGAAAATACGGGCGCTTCAATATTTCCCGGATGGTCGGAAATTCGGACACGGCGCCTCCCCTCCTTCGAATCGCCGTCTTGATTACCCGTATTATAATTTCAGACGTTACCCGTGTAAATAAAACGCTTCGCTATACATTCGAACCGGATATGGAACATGTATAACGCATGGAAAATGACAAACCGCCAGGTTCCCCGTCGGGGAATCTGGTGGTTTGTTGCATGACGAGACGCGGCAGAAGCCCGCTCCGACTCGCGCGGTTCGCTCTAAACCTTCCGCACCGGCTTCGAGGACAGCAGGTAATCGTCGTCCGCGTCCACGATTTGCATCGGCGTGTGGCAGCACGGGAACACGATCAGGCGTTTTTTGCGCATGCCGCGAATGTCGTCCAGCTCCTTCGCCTTCAGCGGCAGCAGAACGGGACCTTGACCGCAGTACGGACATTCCTGAACGTAGAGCTGGCCTTCCATCATTTCATACGGCCAAGTGTTGCGGAACGGTATCACGACCGTTCACCGGAAGCGCCGGAATTCGGGTCCACATCGGCTTTGTCGGCCGAATGGCCGTCGGTTTGCTCTTCTTTCGCCGTTTTGGCGAGCTCGGCAAGCTTCTGCATCAGGATGTGCTGGGGCATATGCATGAGATGCTCAAGCGGAATGTTTAGCTGCTTGGCCAGCTTTTGCGCCGTCTCCGGCGATAGGGGCAACGGTCTCATCTGGATTGGGCCTCCCGTCTCTGTTACGATCCTCGAATCGCCTTCGTTTTCTTGTACATAGTTATACCGTAAGGCGGACGGGTTGTCCACGTTGCCCCGGTTTTGAGAATTGGCGGCCGTTGTGATTTAATGGAATCAGACTTTTATTTTGATGAAAAGGAGTCGGACTGAATGAAGAAGCCATTGCCGCAAGTTTGGGATTTGGATGTGTTGTTTCAGGGCGGTAGCGGGTCCCGGGAATTCGCGGAATTTCTCGATCGGCTGGAGCGGGATTTGGAGACGCTGCGGAGCCAAAACGAGAAAGTCGGCGAAGCGGATTCGGAGGAAGCGCTGGCCGAGACGGTCGTGCTGCTGCAGGACGTTCTCAAGCGGCTGCGGGAGGCGGATTCGTTCACGGCGTGTCTCGCGGCGGAAAATCAGCAGGATAAAAAAGCCGTCCAGCTCGCGGGCCGGGTGAAGACGCTGCTGGCGGCGTTCGAAGCGGCGATGACCCGGTTCGACGTGCGGCTGGCTTCGCTGGACGAAGAAGAATGGAACCGCCTGCGGCAGCGGGAGCCGTTCCGCGGCGGCGCGTTTGTATTGGACGAGCGCCGCAAGCTGTCGCGGGAAAAGCTCGGGCCGGAACTGGAATCGCTGCTGACGGATCTGGCCGTCGACGGCTATCACGGATGGGGCGAAAACTACAACACGATCGTATCGAAGATCAAAATCCCGTTCCGCAACGACAACGGGGAGACGGAATGGCTGTCCGCCGGCCAAGCGCATAACCGGCTCCACCATCCCGACCGCAAGGTCCGCGCCAGAATGTTCGAGAGCTGGGAGTCGGCCTGGGGCGAAGCGGCGGACTACTGCGCGGACGCGCTGAACCGGCTGGCCGGCTTTCGGCTGCAGACGTACAAGCATCGCGGCTGGCAATCGGTGCACAAGGAGCCGCTGGCGATCAACCGGATGAGTCCGGAGACGCTTCGGGTCATGTGGGAGACGATCGACCGCAGCAAGCCGGTCTTCGTCGAATATTTGCAGCGGAAGGCGAAGCTGTTCGGATTGGAGAAGCTTAGCTGGCACGACGTGGAGGCGCCGATCGGCACGGCGGGCAAGACGTACTCGTACGACGAAGCCGCCGAACTGATCATGGAGCAATTCCGCCGGTTCAGCCCGGATATGGCGTCGTTCGCGGAGAGATGCTTCGAGGACGGCTGGATCGAAGCCGAGGATCGCGCGGGCAAGCGGCCGGGCGGCTTCTGCACGTCGTTCCCGGTCAAGGAACAGACCCGGATCTTCATGACCTACGCCGGAACGGCTTCCAACGTCTCCACGCTGGCGCATGAGCTGGGCCACGCCTATCATCAGCACGTGATGAACAACTTGCCGGCGCTGGCGCAGGAGTACGCGATGAACGTCGCGGAGACGGCGTCCACGTTCGCCGAGATGATCGTCGCCGACGCGACGCTGAAGCAGGCGGCCGATCCGCAGGAGAGAGTGGCGCTGCTGGAAGACAAGATCCAGCGCTCCGTTGCGTTTTTCATGAACATTCACGCCCGCTTCATCTTCGAGACAAATTTCTACGAAGAGCGCCGCAAAGGCTTCGTCGGCACGGAGCGTCTCAACGAGCTGATGGTGGACGCGCAGCGTGAAGCTTTCCGGGACGCGCTGGGCGAGTACCACCCGCATTTCTGGGCGTCGAAACTGCACTTCTATATTACGGAAGTTCCGTTCTACAACTTCCCTTATACGTTCGGTTATCTGTTCAGCTCGGGAATCTATGCGGAAGCGCAACGCAGCGGCCCTGCGTTCGCGGACCGGTACATTGCGCTTCTGCGGGATACGGCCAGCATGACAGTGGAGGATCTGGCCAAGAAGCATCTCGGGGTCGATCTGACGAAACCCGACTTCTGGCAGTCCGCCGTCGAGCTTGCCGTTCGTGACGTGCGGGAATTTTTGCGGCTTACAGTCTGAACACGGAGATCGTGCGCTGCAGTTGGGATACGTTGAAGGTCATCTCGTAGGCCTGCTGCAGCATGTCGTCCACCGCCGAGATCTGGCGGTTGAGGGAGGCGGAGACCTCCTGCGTGCTGGCCGCGCCTTCTTCGGTGATGGCGGAGATGTTCTCCATCGTCTCCGAGATTTGCCGGGCGCTTTGCAGCATCTGCAAACTCTCCTCGGCGAACTGGTCGATCTGCCGGGCGACGAAGTCGACGCTGTCGACGAACTGGTTGAATACCGCTTCCGTCTCCCGGATCAGCTCGACCTGCTGTTCGACGACCTCTTCGTTGGTGCGGATCGTATTAAGAGCCTCGCGGATGCCTTGATCGATGCCTTGGACAAGCGTGAAAACTTCGCGGGTGGACGCGGTCGCTTCCTCGGCGAGCTTGCGCACCTGCTGGGCGACAACCGCGAAGCCTTTGCCGTGCTCTCCGGCGCGCGCCGCTTCGATCGAGGCGTTCAGGGAGAGCAGGTTCGTCTGCTCCGCGATGTCGGAGATGGTGCGCGTGATCGCCGTAATGCCGCTCGCTTGCTGGGCGAGACGCCGGATCGTCTCCGACACGGCGGACGTCGTTTCGACGTTTTTCTTGATGCCTTCGCCCTGGTGCACCACCTTTTGCTTGCCTTGCTCGACAAGCGACCGCATCTGTCCGGCCCGGAGATTCATCGCTTTCGACGATTCCGTATACAGCGTGGTCCGTTCCTCGATTGCCTTAAGAGCCTGGGCGGTCTGAACGACTTCCTCCGAAATTTGGCTGGAGCCTTGGGCCAGCTCTTGCGCGGAGGTCGTTACCTGGTCGATGACCGATTTGAGGCTTTCGTTCTTGGTGTAAATATTGCGGCCGGAGTCGGCCACGAGCTGCGTCATCCGATTCGTTTCTTTCAGAATCGTACTGAGTTTGTCCACCATGCCGTTAAACGCTTTGGCCAGCTCGCCGAGCGCGTCGTTCGAGTCGACATCGGCGCGCAGCGTGAAATCGCCTTTGGCTATGGTCATCGCGATGCGTGTCAACTGCTCGACCGGCGAGAGCAGCAAGTTCTCCAGCATCCGCGAGCCCGCCCAGCCGGCGGCGACGGAAACTGCCGCCAGCGTGACGCCGACGAAGGTATGGCCCCACGCGAGTCCCAGCAGCGCGAAGAGGATTGCGAACAATACCGAGAGCCCCATGACGACGAAATAAATGCGGCCGCGAAACGAGTTTAATCTAACCGCTGCGAGAATACCGTCCATTAGTTGGCCTCCTTGGCGAATCAGCTCGAATAAAGTGTTTTCTTGGAAGATTTTGATACTGATTATATCATCCTATTCTTGTTTCGGCTACCTGAATTATGTGAAGGATTCTCCGGGATTCGAGCCGCTTGAGAGAATGGATCGGGCGGGTTCCCGTTTTCAGGTTCTTTCTTCCTAATAAACAAGGAGGAAAGAACTATTTTTATGTCGAAATTACTAGATTTTCTCAATTTATTCTTGTATTAGGTTCTAACGACCCATTATACTAGACATGGACTTCCAAGAACAGCCATAATTGGACAATAATTTTGATTAACGTAGGGAGGATGGGTTGAATGAATCCACCCCAGCAGTCATTGTCGAGGCAGCTGGATCTGGTTTTCCGCGAGGTACGGCACGAATTGAAAACCTTGACGGGGGGAACGCTAATCATTCAGATCCGCAATGACGGCATCGGGAAGTTCGGCATACGGCACTTGCCGTATAACCGCAAGCCTGGCAGCATGACCGGCCGGGCGACGCCATCCGGACTGACCGACGCTCATCTGCGGGCGTTCCGCCAAATGGCGGAAGAAGCGTTAAGCCGCAAAAACGGTTGGACGCACGGGGAAATCCAGTTCGACTTTGCTTTGCGCCAGGATACGCTGGAAATGTCCGTCACGTTTGAATCGAACTACAATATGGCCCATCTGCTCTACGCGCATACGTATTGATCCGGCACTTATTTTATTTAGGATTTATCCATTTGTTACGGTTTTCGGACGGTTCAAAAAAAAGCCCCGGTCTCCGAATGGAGACCGCGGGCTTTTTTCCTAAAGCGGATTACTTGCCGAAACGAGCGCTGCCGGACAGTTGTTGTTCGGCCAGTTGAACCAGGCGGCGGGTGATGTGACCACCGATTGCGCCGGTGTCGCGGGACGCCATATAGCCGTAGTAACCATCCTGCGGAATTTGGATGCCCAACTCTTGCGCCACTTCATACTTCAGTTGTTGAAGAGCGGCGTTCGCTTGAGGAACGACAAGAGTGTTGTTCGATGCCATGGGTATCACCTCCCTGTGAAGTTAGTATGAACAAAACGGCCGAACCTACGCAAAGAAACGGTTGGTAATTTTAACTTGCAACCGTTCGTTGCCGGATCGCTCCCGGAGGTCTCTGTCGTACCGCCCGTCCGGGTTTTGTGGTATGATGAGAGACATAGACAGAGAATGGGGAGGCCTCCATACGATGAAAGCCTGGCGTCTTACAACTGCCGTTCTGTTGCTGCTGTCCGTCCTGCTGACGGGCTGCGGGGGACCGAAAGCGGATTTGACGGTATTTATCATGCCGCCGAACGGCATATCCCACGATGCGACGGAGAAGCTGAAGGAGGACCTGCAAGCGCGGGTCGGAGACGCAATGACGGTTGACGTGTTGGGTTCCATTATTTTTTCCATCGAGAAGCTGATCGTGGAGATCGCGGCGGGAGGGCACGGCATTTTCGTGCTGCCGGAGGAGCAGATCAAATCCTTCGCCGCCAACGGAGAGAGCTTTGTGAATCTGGAGCCTTATTTCGACAAGGCGGCGTATCCGTCGGGCGTGATCGAAGTGGTCGATCGGAACAAAGATGTGGAGACGCGCCGGACGCACTTGTACGTGCTGCCGCTGGAAGGAACCAAATGGCTCAACTCGGTGCAGTATAAAGGAGCTCCGCTGTACGCCTTCATTCCTTTAAATGCGCCGGATGTGGAGAAGTCGGTAGCCGTGCTGAAGGTGCTGACGGAGAAGGCATGACGAGGATGGACGAGGCGTATTACGAGCCGATCTCCCATATCGTGGACGAGAGGGATGCCGGGCAGCCGCTCGGAACCGTCCTTCGCCGCCGGCTGAAATGCTCGCGCAAGCTGCTTAGCCGTCTGAAGCTGACGGAACGGGGCATTACGGTCAACGGCCAACGCCGCTATACGAACGAGCGGGTGGCCGTCGGCGATCGGATCGAGATCCGGATGCCGAAGGAGCGGTCCGAAGACATCCTGCCGCAGCCGATGGAATTGGATGTGCTGTTCGAGGACGCTGACCTGATGGCCGTTAACAAGCCGGCGGGCCTCATCGTGCATCCGACCCACGGACACTATGTGAATACGCTGGCGAACGGCGTCGTCCACCATTGGCTGGAGCGGGGGGAGACGGTTCGGTTTCGCCCCGTTCACCGGCTGGACCAGCATACGTCCGGCGTGCTGCTGATCGCGAAGACGCCTTACGCGCATCAGCAGTTGTCCGAGCAGATCCAGCGGAAGCGGGTGGAGAAGATTTATCTGGCGCTTGTGCACGGGCATACCCCGGACCGGGGGACAATCGACGCGCCGATCGACCGCAACCCGGAGCAGCCGCATATCCGCATGGTCCGTCCGGACGGTTATCCGAGCGTAACCCATTACGAGGCGGTGCGCCGGCTCCGCGGCGTCACCTTGCTTCGCGTGATGCTGGAGACGGGGCGTACGCACCAGATCCGCGTGCATATGAAGCATATCGGACATCCGCTGGTCGGCGATCCGATGTACGGACAGCCGGAAGCCGACAGGGCAGCCGGCGCGGCGATGGATCGTCAGGCGCTGCACGCCTGGCGGCTCGGGTTCAGGCATCCCGTGTCGGGCGAGCCGATGCTGCTTGAAGCGGAGATGCCTCCGGATATGGCCGGATGCATCGCGGCTCTGTCGGCCCGGGAGGAAACCAAGGAGGAATAGGAATGGCGGATCTAGCCTTTTACGGATACGGAAAATGCTCCACCTGCCGCGACGCGGCCAAGTGGCTGCAGCAGCGCGGGCATAAGCTCGAATATCACGATTTGTTCGAGCAGGCTCCGGACGTGGAAGTGCTGCGGAAATTGTGGCGGACGAGCGGACTTGAATTAAAGAAGCTGTTTAACGTCTCCGGCGAAGTTTACAGGGAGATGGGATTGAAGGACAAGCTGCCTGCGATGAGCGAGCAGGAGCAGCTTGAACTGCTGGCGTCCAACGGCCGGCTCATCAAACGTCCGATCGTCACGGACGGCGTTGTCACGACGGTCGGCTTCAAGAAAGAAACGTACGAACAAGTATGGGACAGGTAACGGGGGAAGCGGGGCCAACTGAATGAAATGGAATCGTTCGGGGAGAAGAGCGCTGCCGGGAAGCGCGACAATTTCCGCAGCTTTTGCCCCCGATGCGGGAGCCCGTCGCGTCAAGTCGCAGCAGCAGTGGTGGACATTCGGCGCGTTCGGCGCTTTTTTATTGACGAAAGGAAAAACGATTGTTTCCGTGCTGCTGGCCGGCAAATATTCGGCGACCATCGTCAGCATGTTTTTGACCATCGCCGGCCTCGGCTATATTTACGAATGGGATTTTGCCACCGGGGTCGTGCTGATGCTGTTCATTCACGAGCTGGGCCATGTGCTGGCCGCGAAGCGCAAGGGATTGCCGGTGACGGCGCCGGTGTTTATTCCGTTTGTCGGCGCAATTATCCAATTAAAGCGGAATCCGAGAGACGTCGTGACGGAAGCGTATGTCGCCATGGGCGGACCGCTGATCGGATCGCTGGGAGCCGTATGCTGCGCGCTTGCGGGCTGGGCCATCGGCGACCCGATGCTGGTGGCGGTCGCTTATGTCGGGCTCGCCGTCAATCTGCTGAATCTCATTCCCGTCCATCCGCTGGACGGAGGCCGGATCGCCTCGGCGGTGACGCGCTGGCTGTGGCTGGGCGGTCTCGCCATCTCCTACTGGGTGATCCGTCAGTCGGGGCACAACTGGCTGTATATTTTGTGGGGACTGTTTGTGATCGAGCTGTGCATCAAATTCGTGCGGTTCAAAGGCAAAACCGGCAGCTACTCGGCGTTCGGGCTGGTCGACACCCCGGTGGAGAGGCTGAATACGGAGAAATTGTCGGAGCTGCTGGCAGAGCCGAATCTCCAGAAGCCGAGCTTCCAGACGTTCTCCACGATGGACGGGCGTCAGCGGGTGCGGCTGTCGATTCCGGCGCTCTGGCTGCGCAGCATCGTGATTATGCCGGAGCAAGGGCTGATTACGGACGTGTCGATCAAGGAAATGCGCATCGTCCGCCGGAAAGGCAAATCTTATCTCCGCTACAAATACCGGATCGTGTATACGCCGCACGAAGATGACATTTATTACAAGGCTCCGGCGGCTGTCCGATGGAGATACGGGCTGGCGTACGTCGGGCTGAGCGGCTGCCTGGCGGCGCTCATGTACGGAGCCTCCAAGCTTCAGTACATGCTGATGACCGGGCCCAACGGATAAAGAAGCAGGGAAGGGGAATAACGATGATTCGTTCCATAGGCTCGGAGCGCATGCGGCGCACGGGCGCGGCGATATTCGCCGAGGTGGCGGCCTGGAAGGCGGAGGCGGTCCGCGCGGGACTCGATGTGATCGATCTCAGCATCGGCAGCCCGGACCGTCCTCCTTCCGAGAGGGTGAGGCGCAAGCTCGCGGAAGCCGTCATGAGGCCGGACGCTTACGGCTATCCGTCCTCCCAAGGCTCGACCGCCTTCCGGCGGACGGCGGCCAGGTGGATGAAGCACCGCTTCGGTGTCGAATTGGACCCGGACAGTGAGATCGTGGCGCTGATGGGTTCCCAGGACGGACTCGCGCATGCCGCCGTCGCGTTGACCGATCCGGGCGATCCGGTGCTGGTCCCCGATCCCGGTTATCCGATCTATACGGCCGGCGTTATTTTGGCGGGCGCAGTGCCGGTGCATGTCCCGCTTCGCCCGGAGAACGGCTTTCTGCCCGATCTGGCGGCGATTCCCGACGAAGTGCGGAAGCGGGCGCGGTATATGCTTCTGAATTATCCGGGCAACCCGCTCTCGGTTGTGGCGGACGAATCTTTCTTCCGCCACTGGCTGGCGTTCTCGGAAGAAACGGGCATCCCGCTGCTTCACGATCTCGCCTACTCGGAGATGGCGTTCGACGGCATTCGGCCGAAGAGCCTGCTGGAGCTGCCGGGAGCGATCGAACGCGCCGCGGAATTTCATTCGCTGTCCAAAAGCTTTAATATGGCCGGCTGCCGCATCGGCTTTCTTGCGGGAAACCGCGAGATCGTCGCGGCGTTGAAATCGGTCAAATCCAATGTCGATTACGGCGTGTTCGGCCCGATCCAGGAGGCGGCGATCGAAGCGCTGGAAGAAGACATGGAAGGGGCTTCGGAGCCTGTCGCTCCTTTATACGAACGCAGGCGGAACGTGTTGGTCGCCGCGCTGCGTGAGGGAGGCTGGATATTCGATCCGCCCCAGGCGACGATGTTTTTGTGGGCGCCGGTGCCGGAAGGCTGGACATCTCGACAAATTTCCCGGGAAATATTGGAGAATACCGGCGTCGCCGTCGTGCCGGGCGACGCGTTCGGCCCGTTGGGAGAAGGCTGCGTGCGGATCGCGCTCGTTCAAGAGGAGGAGAGACTGGCGGAAGCGGGACGCCGGCTGGCGCGTTTCTGGCGTGAACGAATCATAGACCGAGGCATGCCGGGGGGAAGATAGAATGAGCGATCAATCGCACAAGGTGTTGTTGGTGGACGGCATGGCGCTGCTGTTCCGCGGGTATTACGCGAACGCGTACGGCGGATACATACGGAAGACCAGCGAGGGTCTGCCGACCAATGCGGTTTACGGCTTTTTAAAATATTTGCTGGACGCGTTCCGGACGTTCCAACCGACGCATGTCGTCTGCTGCTGGGATATGGGCAGCAAGACGTTCCGGACGGATCTTTATCCCGATTACAAGGGGAACCGTCCCGAAGCGCCGGACGATCTGATCCCGCAGTTCGATCTCGTCAAGCAGGTGACGGCGGGCATGGGCATCCTCAACGTCGGGGCTCCGGGCTTCGAAGCGGACGACTGTATCGGGACGCTGGCTCAGGCCCTGAGTCCGGATGCGGAAGTATACGTCCTGACCGGCGATCACGATCTGCTGCAGCTTGTCGACGAACGCGTCAAGGTCGTCATTATGAAGAAAGGGCCGTCGAATTATGCGGTCTACGATCCGCAGACGCTGATTGCCGAGAAGCAGTTGACCCCGGCTCAGTTCGTCGATCTGAAGGGATTGATCGGCGATGCCAGCGATAACTATCCGGGCGTGCGCGGCATCGGGGAGAAGACGGCCATCAAGCTGTTGAACGAATATCAATCGATCGACGGCATCGTCGAAAATTTGGCCGCTCTCCCCAAGGGCGTGCGGACGAAAATCGAGAACGATCTGGAGATGCTGCGCTTGTGCCGCAAGCTTGCCGAAATTCGCCGCGACGCGCCTGTCTCTTGCACGCTGGAACTGTGCGGCTGGCAGCCGGATCTGGAGTCGATCGGACAACTGCTTCGCGAGTTGGAGATGGACAGCCTGTTCAGAGAGGTGCGCCGGCTCACGGCCGTGTCGTAACTTCCTCCGAACAGCGACTGCCGTCCGGAACCCGGACCGCCGTTATTTCGTAACAATAGCCGAAAGGAGCGAAGCGCATGGAACATAGACCGGAGGCCGCAGGCCAAAGGGAGCAAGGGGAACGGAAGACGCGCAAACCGGGATGGATGCTGGGAGCCGTTCTGCTGTTCCTCTTATCCAAGGGCAAAACCGCGCTGCTTCTGCTCAGCAAAGCGGCCGGTCCGATACTCAGCATGCTGGTGACGATAGGAGCTTACGCGTTTATATACCCGTTCGGGTTCGCGCTCGGATTCGTCGTGATGATCTTGATCCACGAATTGGGGCACGTCTGGGCGGCCAAACGCAAGGGCTTGCCCGTCACGCTTCCCATGTTCATTCCGTTTTTGGGCGCGTTTATCGCCTTGAAGCGAAATCCGAGGGATGCCGAGACCGAGGCTTACATCGCTTACGGTGGCCCGCTGCTCGGAACGATCGGCGCACTGGCCGCTTACGCGGTCGGCAAAAGTTTCGACATTCCGCTGCTGATCGCTGTCGCTTATGTCGGTTTTTTCCTTAATCTGATCAACTTGCTGCCGATCAAACCGCTCGACGGAGGCAGAATCGCCACGGCCGTTACCCGCTGGTTGTGGCCGGTGGGATTGGTTGGCGGCCTGTTTGTCATCCTTTATCTGAACGCTTATGTGTTTTTGTTCTTCTGGGCGCTTTTCGCCTGGGACCTGTATCAGAAATACGTGCGCAAGCGCCGCACCAGGCCGATCGACTGGGGAACGAAGGTGGCGGTGGAGCTTGGCCCGGAATGGGCGGAGACGGGAATCCCGCTGCCCGGTCCCGAGCACCGGCGCGAACTGGAATTCACCACTTACACGACGATGGAAGGCGTTCAGAAGCTGACGGTCCGCTGGGCTGCGATCGGACTGGAGGAGACGATCGATCTGCCCGAACCGTGCGTGATCCGTCGGGTATATGCGGACGGAGTCGACAGGTTGCCGCCGGAACGACCGGAGAAGCTGGAGGTGCGAATCCGGATCGAAGCGGAGCAGTTCGAGAACGACCGGTATTTCGAAGTTCCGGCCCGGAAGCGGGTGGCGTACGGCGTCGCTTACGGCGGCTTGGCCCTCTTGCTCGGCGCGATGATGATCCTGATCCAGTTCGAAGGCTTGCCTCGTTTCCGCTAAGACGGACAAGCCTTCGAACGGACGAACCCCTGCGGGAGCGGCGCGCTCTCGGCAAGGGTTCGTTTGGTTGGGGCCGGGCTCAGTCGTCCGAATCGCTTTCGCCGTCATGCGGCGGGTGGTCGCCGGGATAGCCGCGATCCAGGCCGGCGTGAAATTCGCGATACTCGTAGGTGAAGGTGTTCGGAGGCCGCTGATCCTCGCGCCAAGGCGCGCTTTTGCCGAGCGATTCGACCGGCAGGCTCATGCCGTACGGCCCTTCGGGAAATTCCTCCGCGGTCACGTCATTGCGCTGGGATTCGACGGTAGCGAAATCCGTGGACGGCTGCCGGTTTTCCTTGAGGAAGCCGGCATTGTTCTTTTTAGGCATCGAAATTACCTCCTTCCGGCTAGGGATAACCCCATTGTGGCCCGGAGGGAGTCGCGTTATGCGCCGCCTGACGGTCGGGTCTGCCGCCCGCCCGAGAGCTATTTCTTATAAGTCCGTGAAGTTGACGGAGCCGACGATTTGCTCCAGGAACGTCTGCAACTCCTCGCCTTCTTCATCCGTCAAGCCGAACGCGTAAGCGACGTAGCCTTCTTCCTTCAGATCGTCGGGGCCGATAATGGCGGTTTTGCCGTTTTGCAGGTTGGTCACCATTTTTTTGCCGTAAAAACGGTTGGTGTTCGTGATCGCGAGGTCGAACCGGTTCAGACTTTCCGTAATGAAGCATACGAATCGGGTTGTCGTGTCCTCGGTGGTATCGTATAAAAAATCGAATTGATCGGTCATGCGTTTCGTTCTCCTTCCGGGATGTCGAACTGTCACCGTTACCAGTATACATCAAAACCTCGTTGCGCCCAACCGGCGGACATGGTATAATCTGGTTGTTATTCAAAAACAACGCCGGGGAAGCACCTCGCGATCGTTCAGCCGACGATCCGGGTGCTTTTTTTGCGTTGTTTTTTCATATTCCGGGAGGGAAGAGGAATGGAACTTGTCTTTTTGAACACGCTGGAGAAACGGTCGGAGGAACGCATCGAGACGGCGCAGATCGCCATCCGTGAGCGGCAGGGGGAATGGCAGGTCGTCTGGCACGAACCGGCCGCGCAAGGAAAGCCGGCTTCCGAGGTCTGGTACGAAGGCCGGGCTTGGGACGAGTTGCTCAAGGCGTTCCGCAGCGGGATGCGCGGCAAGCTGGAGAGCGGATACGAGCCGCTGGTCGGCGGAGCTCTGTACGACCGGCCGCCGGCCTTTGAACGCGGCGAGCGCAGGCTGCTTCTGCTGCAATTCGCCGCGGAGAGCAGGCGGAACGAAGACTGCCTGCGGCTGTTAAGGGCGTGGCGGCGGGACCGCGCGGCCCGGGAGGGGCGGCCTGCCTACCATGTGGCGACCAACCGGATGCTGGAGCTGGTGGCGGCTTATTTGCCGATGAACGCGGCGGAGCTGGAGCAACTGCCGGGCTTCGGGAGCCGAAAAGCAGAGCTCTACGGCGGAGAGCTGGCGAAAATCGTCTCCCGTTTCCCCCGCGAGACGGCGTTCCCGCTCGACTGGGTCGAAGCCGAGACCGATATGGCCGCGTTCGAGGAATACGTGGAGAAGCTGCGGCTGCGCAAGGCCGGCGAACTGGAGCGGCGGCGCGAACGGAAGCGCCGGCTGTTGGAGAGCGTCGCGTCGGGCGCGGCGCTGGAGGAGATCGCCGAAGCGATGAGGACGACCAAGCGCGAAGTGATCGCCGAAGCGGAGGCGTTGGAACGGGAGGGCTACGATATGCGGCCGATGACGGCCGCGGAGCTGGCCCGGATCGATCCGGAGCTGCGCGAGAAGGCTTGGCAGGAGATGAAACAGCGCGGCGACCGCTTCCTGAAGCCCGTGCTCGAAGCGCTGTATACGCCGGAGGAGCTGTCCGGCCGCGATCTCGGCGAGCTGTACGATACGCTGCGTGTGCTGAGGCTCGCCTACCGCCAGGCGCTGGCCCAGGAGCGGCGCGCCGGGGCGGCGAGCTGACGGGGCGCGCCCGGCACGCTTGTCGGAACCCGTTCCAGACGAAGAAAGGAGGCCGCAAGGCCTCCTTCAGATCCAATCCTTTTTCTTGAAAAACCAGAAAAACGACACGGCGACCACCAGCATGATGCCCAAGACGAAGTAATAGCCGTATTCCATGTGGGTTTCCGGGATATTGTCGAAGTTCATGCCGTAGATGCCGGTGATGACGGTAAGCGGCATGAAAATCGTCGTCATCGCCGTAAACACCCGCATGATTTCGTTGGCCCGGTTCGACAGGCTCGACTGGTAGGCTTCGCGCAAGTTGCCCATCAAATCGCGGAACGTGTCGAAGGTTTCCGCCGTTTTCACCGCGTTCTCGTGAATGTCGCTGAAATATTTCTGGAGCTGGCCGTCGATCAGCTTCAGATCCTTTTTGTTTAACGTCCAGATCAATTCGCGCTGCGGACCGAGCGCTTTCTTGAGCCAGAGAATTTCGCTCCGCAGACCGATAATTTCGTTCAGATGGCTTTTTTTCGTGTGCATCAGGATGTCTTCTTCGAGCTTTTCGATCCGGGCTTCGATTCGGTCGGCGACATGGCTGTAGTTGTCGACGACGAGGTCGATGACGTGGTAGAGGAAGTAATCGGCGGAATTGACCTGCTCCCTCAGCAGAATCGGCTTGATGGTGCGCAGCTCGCTGATTTTTTGCCGGGTGACCGTTATGACCAGATGCTTGAACAAAAACACGTTGAGGGCCCGCAAGTAAATTTCCTCATCGTCGAACCGGATGCTGTTGATGACGATAAAGTAATGATTGTCGTAAATTTCGATTTTGGGCCGCTGCTCCTCCTCGTCGATCGTGTCCTCGACCGCGAGCTCATGCAGCCCGAACGTCTCCTGAAGCTCCGTCAAATCCTCGACATCCGCTTCGATCCAATAAAATCCGTCCTCCGGCGGGACGGTTGTCAGCGACAATTCCTCCACCGGCGTAAATATGCCGTTTTGCACCAAACGAATTTTCATCCTTCGCCACTCCTTTAGTCGTTCATGGAAAAACGCCGGAAGCCGGAGCAGCCAGGACTGCGATCCCTTACGAGCAAAGAGAGACGGGCCGCAGGCTTCTCCGGTTCCGACGCGTATGCAGTTGTCCGATTCGAGATCGACTTCGGCCGCACGATCGGTCCCCGTCCATGCCTGCCCCTCCCCTTGGTCATCAGACATCGTAACTGCTCCTAGTATACCGCTCGGCCGGTTGTACGACAAGACGGCCGTCAATGGGCAAGCGGACAAATGCCGGCCGGAGAGGGAGGCGCTCCGGTTGCGAAGGGTTGCCCCGTATTCTTGAAGAATGCCTCTTGACTCCGGGATGTATTTCGGTTACGATGCAGATTAAATCCGATTAAAATAAAACCGCATAGGAACGACTCTTATCAAGAGCAGGTGGAGGGACTAGCCCGATGATACCCGGCAACCGGCCAACGCCCCGGCAGGGGCGAGCGCACGGTGCTAAATCTTGCAGCGACGCCTTGGCGCCGCTGAGAGATGAGAGAGGACGACATGCGCGCGCATAAAGGGCCTTTCTCGTTGAGAAAGGCCCTTCTTCATCGTATCCGACGGCGAGAAGCTTGCGGATGCGCGATCAGCTCGCGGTATCGCGGCCGTTCCCCTAAGCCGGCGGCGGATCGAAGCTTCGAAGGCGCCCGCTCGTCAAGGCTGCTTGAGATAGAAGTCACTTCCCTACAGGAGGGCTGACCGTGCCGATTAAAATTCCCGACAACTTGCCGGCGAAGGAAGTGCTTGTCAACGAGAACATCTTCGTGATGGACGAAAGCGTCGCCTTCCATCAGGATATCCGCGCCTTGCGGATCGCCATCCTGAACCTGATGCCGACCAAGGAAACGACCGAGACCCAGATTCTCCGTCTGCTCGGCAATACGCCGCTGCAGGTCGAGTTCGTTCTGCTTCATCCGAAGTCGCACATCTCCAAAAATACGTCGGCCGAGCATCTGGAGCAATTTTACAAAACGTTCGAGGACGTGCGGGACGAGTTTTTCGACGGCATGATCATTACGGGGGCTCCCGTCGAGACGCTGCCGTTCGAAGAAGTTGATTATTGGCCCGAGCTCCGGAGCATCATGGACTGGACGACGACAAACGTCACCTCCACGCTCTACATTTGCTGGGGGGCGCAGGCCGGACTGTACCATCACTTCGGCGTGCCGAAATATTTGCTCAAGGAAAAGCTGTTCGGCGTATTCCCGCATGTGGTGACGAAAGCCAACGTCAAGCTGCTGAGAGGCTTCGACGAACTGTTCTTCGTGCCGCAGTCCCGGCATACCGAGGTGCGCCGGGAGGATATCGAACGGGTGCCGGAGCTCGAGATTCTCTCCGAATCGGAGGAAGCGGGCGTGTATATCGTGGCGACGCGGGACGGCAAGCATATTTTCGTGACCGGCCATTCGGAATACGACGCCATGACGCTCAAATGGGAATACGACCGCGACAGAGCCAAAGGCTTGGCGATCGACGTGCCGAAAAATTATTTCCCCGACAACAATCCGGAGAAATATCCGCTGGTGTCCTGGCGCGCGCACGCCAATCTGCTGTTCTCCAACTGGCTGAACTACTACGTGTACCAGGAAACGCCGTACGATCTGCCCGAGCGAAAGAAAATCAAGCTTTAAGCCTTAGAAGGAGTGCAGCCCGTTTATGAAAATCGAAAGCCGACTAGCGCAAATCGGCTCGCAATCCGAGCCCGTTACGGGGGCCGTGAGCTACCCGATCTACAACGCCACGGCCTACCGGCATCCCAAGCTCGGCCAAAGCACGGGGTTCGATTATACCCGCACGAAAAACCCGACCCGCACCGTGCTCGAGGAGGCGATCGCCGATTTGGAGTCCGGGGATCGCGGTTTTGCCTGCAGCAGCGGCATGGCGGCGCTTCAGACGATCTTCGCCCTGTTCTCGCAAGGCGATCATCTGCTGGTGTCGCTGGATCTGTACGGCGGCACCTACAGGCTAATGGAACAGGTCATGAAGCGGTTCGGCGTAACGGCTACCTATGTGGACACGGACAAGCTGGACGAACTCGAAGCGAATCGCCGGCCGGAGACAAAAGCCGTGCTGATCGAGACGCCGACGAACCCGCTGATGATGATCACGGATCTGGCGGCCGTATCGGCCTGGGCGAAAAAACACGGGTTGCTGACGATTGTGGACAATACGCTGCTGACGCCGTTTTTCCAGCGTCCGATCGAGCTGGGCGCGGATATCGTCATCCATAGCGCCACCAAATATTTGGGCGGGCACAACGACGTGCTGGCCGGGCTGATCGTCACGAAGGGCCAGGAGCTTTCCGACCGGATGGCGTTTCTGCACAATTCCATCGGCGCCGTCCTGGGCCCCCAGGACAGTTGGCTGCTGGCCCGGGGCATGAAGACGCTGGCGGTGCGCATGGAGCGCCACCAGTATAACGCGACGCGTATCGCCGAATGGCTGCTCGGGCACGAAGCCGTCGAGCGGGTGTATTACCCCGCGCTGCCGGACCATCCGGGCCATGCGGTTCAGAACGCCCAATCCTCCGGCAACACCGGCATCTTCTCCTTCAAGGTGAAGGACGCCCGGTACGTGGAGCCGATCCTGCGCCATATCCGGCTGATCGCTTTCGCCGAATCGCTGGGCGGCGTCGAGTCCTTGATGACGTATCCGGCGGTGCAGACGCACGCGGATATTCCCGTGGAAATCCGCAACAAGATCGGCGTGGACGACAAGCTGCTGCGATTCAGCGTCGGCATCGAGCATGTGGACGATCTGATCGCGGATCTGGCGAACGCGTTCGAGCGGGCCCGCGCCGAAGTGGAAGGCGGGGTGTCGGTATGAGCGGCGGAGATCGGCAATGGCCGGAAGGAAGAGAAAAAGCGTTCGCGACGCATCTGATCCATTTCGGAGCGGAGATCGACGCGTCGACGGGAGCATCCAGCGTGCCGATCTATCAGGCGTCGACGTTCCATCACGACACGATCGACAAGCAGATGGCATACGATTACGCCCGGTCGGGCAATCCGACCCGGGAAGCGCTGGAGACGCAGATCGCGCTGCTCGAAGGCGGAACGCGCGGCTTCGCGTTCGCTTCCGGCATGGCCGCGATCAGCAGCGCGTTTATGCTGCTGTCGGCGGGAGATCACGTCATCTGCACGGAGGACGTCTACGGCGGCACGTACCGGCTGCTGACAACCATCCTGAACCGGATGAACATCGAGACGACGTTTGTCGACATGACCGATCTCGATGCGGTGACGGCGGCGCGGAAACCCAACACGAAAGCGGTGTTCCTCGAGACGCCGTCCAATCCGACGCTGAAGATTACGGACATCGCCGCCGTCGCTTCGTGGGCGAAGCAGCACGGCTTGCTGACGATGCTGGACAATACGTTTATGACGCCGTATTACCAGCGGCCCATCGAGCTCGGCGTCGATATCGTGCTGCACAGCGCGACGAAGTTCCTGGGCGGCCACAGCGACGTTATCGCCGGGCTGGCGGTCGTCGCGGACGAATCGCTGGGCAACCGGTTGAAGCAGATCCAGAACGGCATGGGCAACATACTCGGCGTTCAGGACAGTTGGCTGCTCATGCGGGGGATCAAGACGCTGAAGGCGCGTATGGATATCCACGAGGCGAACGCCCGGAAGCTGGCCGCCTGGCTGGTCTCCCGCAGCGATATCGAGCGCGTATATTATCCGGGCCTGCCGGACCACGCCGGAAGGGAAATCCACGAGCGGCAGGCGCGGGGCTACGGCGCGGTCGTGTCCTTCGACGTCGGCTCCGAGGAGCGGGCCAAGAGGCTGCTTGACCGCGTA
The DNA here is from genome assembly GCF_005938195.1 of Paenibacillus thermoaerophilus. Classification (GTDB taxonomy): domain Bacteria; phylum Bacillota; class Bacilli; order Paenibacillales; family Reconciliibacillaceae; genus Paenibacillus_W; species Paenibacillus_W thermoaerophilus. The sequence continues at coordinate 150,438 of NZ_VCQZ01000003.1, read as the reverse complement.
TCGATCCCGCTTGTGGCCGTCAGCCTCGGGGGTGTGGAGAGCATCTTGTCGTACCCGGCCATGATGTCGCATGCGTCCATGCCGAAGAGCGTCCGCCACGAGCGGGGCATCGGCGACGGGCTTGTGCGGTATTCCGTGGGGCTGGAGGATATCGACGATCTGCTGACGGATCTGGAACGAGCTCTCAAATCATAAAGAAGACGGTTCGGGACGATGTCCCGGGCCGTTTTTTCGTATTCTGCGCGGACGGGATAAGGACACGCTTGGGCGGGAGTCATGGGACTGAGGCCGGCGGGCTCTTGCCGTCAGCCAAGGGCGAGGTGTCCGCCGTGAGGGGAATCCGAAGGAGAAGCCGTAGGCCAATGCACGGATTGGGGGTAGAAGTCTCGGCGCGGCGAGGAGGCCATTTCACTATATAAAATATCGTTAACCCTCTCCTGTCGCCCGTTTCGAGTTCCGTTTGCGATATAAAATATCACCAATGAAAAGAAATGGGCAGGGGAAGTCCGGCAAACCGGGAGTTTAACGATATTCAGCATCGCTAAACTCGTCATGATCAACAAAAATTCGGGGGATAGCGATAAAAAATATCGTTTGCCGAACCGGGCTTGGGCAGGACCGCCGTCATGCGGCGGGGATGCCAGACCGGCCACGGCGGAGCCGCCTGACAGCGCAACGGAGGAGATGCCTGACCCGGCCAAACTGCGGAGCCGCCTGTCGGCGCAACGGCGAAGCCCTCGGCCGCCGGCGACTGCCGCCTCTCTCCAGATGCGCCCATCCCCGTTCTGTGTTACCATAGAAGCATAAGCGGGACCGGAAGAAAGCTCGGAATCGATTCAGAGGACAGAGATACGGGAGAGGATCACATGAGCACAATCGACGCAATACTGGATAAGGCGCTGGCGGGGGAACGCCTGACATTCGAGGACGGGCTGGCGCTGTGGGAATCGGACGACAGCGAGCTGGAGAAAATCGGGGCGGCGGCCAACCAGATCATGCTCAGGCATCATCCGGAGCCGATGGCGACCTTCGTGATCGGCCGCAACATCAACTATACGAACGTGTGCGACGTATACTGCCGGTTCTGCGCGTTCTACCGCAAGCCGGGATCGCCGGAAGGATACGTGCTGCCAGACGAGGTCATCCTGCAAAAAATCCAGGAAACCGTCGACGTCGGCGGCACCGAAATTTTGATGCAGGGCGGCGTCAATCCCGACCTTCCTTTTGACTATTATCTCAACCTGCTGCGGAAGATCAAAGCCCGTTTCCCGGACATCACGATGCACTCGTTCTCCGTAGCGGAGATCGAGAAGATGAAGCAGCTTAGCGGGCTGTCGATGGAAGAGACGCTGCGCCGGCTCAAGGAAGCGGGGCTGGACTCGCTGCCCGGAGCGGGGGCGGAAATTCTCGACGACCGCACCCGCCGCAAAATCAGCCGGCTCAAGGGCTCCTGGAAGGATTGGATCGACACGATGACCACCGCGCATAAGGTGGGGCTCAACACGACGGCGACGATGGTTATCGGCTTCGGCGAATCGAACGAGGAACGCGTGCTGCACTTGCTGCGCCTGCGCGACGCGCAGGACGTCTGCATCCGCGAGGGTTATCCGTCAGCGGGCTTCCTGGCGTTTATCGTCTGGACGTTCCAGCCGGACAACACGAACCTGAAGCGGGAGAGGCTCGGAGCGAACGATTACCTCAAGGCGGTCGCCATCGCGCGGCTGATGCTGGACAATATCAAAAATCTGCAATCGTCTTGGGTCACGATGGGCGCGGACGTCGGCAAACGCTCGCTGCACTTCGGATGCAACGACTTCGGCAGCACCATGATGGAGGAGAACGTCGTGTCCGCAGCCGGTACGACGCATAAGGTCAACATCGAACAGATTACCCGGCTGATCCGCGAGGCCGGCAAAATCCCGGCTCAGCGCGATACGAAGTACCGCATTTTGCGCGTGTTCGACGAGCAGACGGTCATCGACCGCGATTTCATCATGCAGAATTAACGGGGCGATCGGCCGTATATCCCTCCCCCGCCAACCATATACTTTAGGTATGAAAAGCTTGTATCGAAGCCTGTTTGAGGGCAGGCTGCGCGTTTGGCGCAAGCTTCTCATGCCGGTCCGCCAAGGCTTCGCCGCGCCGTTCTTGGGCAAACGCAAGCTTTTCGGATGCGGCAAATATGGTTCCCCGGACAGGAGGGCATGCCGGATGCAGTTGTTCCGTATAACGACGCACGAGCTGGCTGAAGCGCAGATGCAATCGCTGATGGAACGGATACGGGGCAAGCTGGAATCGCTTGAAGACGCCAGCGCCGCAGTGGAGCTGAGTCTGGAGACCGGCACGGAAGGGATCTCGCTGCTGTGCACGGGGATGATGCCGAGATTCGAGCTGAGCCGCGCGGAACCGGTCTGGCGTCTGTCGGCCCGGGCATTCGCCGAATTTGTGGTTGATGAGCTGGAACCGGCGATCGTCGAAGATATCGTCTCCGACACGTGCCGAGACGACGAGAGGGAGGCTCCCGACCGCGAGGAGCTGGACGGCGTCATGGCGTATTGCGGGGGACTGTTGAACCGGTCTGGCGGCGCAGGATCAACCGCCGAACCGTGGAAGGCGGATGCCAGCCACGATACGGAACGCCGCATCCAGATGGTCGCCCGGACGGCCGAAGCGTATCTTGAGCGGGAGACGCTGCTGATCGTCGAAGGCTTTGTCCGGTTCAGGCTGCACGATTATTTGAACGAATTGTTCGAGACGGTGGACAGCGCCTACGAGGAATATTGGTCCGACCGGCAATATCGCGAATTTATCGCGCTGCTTAAATATTTCGTCTACATCCAGGATACCCGCATTCCGATGGCGCATCTGCTGCATCGCAGCGGCGGGGAGTTTACGCTGTTGGACGAGCGGTTGCAGCCTCTCGATCCCGGACAGTTCGATCAAGTGACGCTCGAAGTCCAGGACATGAACATCCAGTTCGAGGATATGATCGTCAGCGCGCTGCTGTCCGTCGCGCCGCAGCAAATCGCGCTGCACACCAGGACGCCGGACGACCATGTCGTACAGACGATCCTGAACATCTTCGAGCCGCGGGCCAAAGTATGCACGGGCTGCCCGGCTTGTCAAGGGAGGCTCGGACCTCCGCCGGGAGAAGCCGCGGGCTCCGTGCCGAACGGCGCGGCGGGCGGCAAACCGACCTGACGGACGGCGGCGCAATGGCCGCCGGCCCGCTTGACAGATCTTGCAAAGCGGCTATAATTAACACGTATAAATGATCCACACGATATCGGCTGAGAACGAAGACAACGATCCGGAACGGAATCGTCCAGAGAGAGGAGCCACGGCTGCAAGCTCCTTCGATCAACCTTCCGCGATATACCCCTTCGGAGCCGGGCGGCGGAACCTCGCACGTTGGTCAACACGCAATCCTGCGTCGGTTGCACGGGCGGGCAGTATGGCGCCCCGGGTCATTCCCGTTAACGAATGCCGGAAGCATGCGCGGACAACCGCGTATGGAATCAGGGTGGAACCACGAGACCGAAACGGCTCGTCCCTAGCGGACGGGTCTTTTTTATTTTGTCGGAGGAGGATGATTCATCATGTCGATTCGCATTACGCTTCCTGACGGCGCCGTACGCGAATACGCGCCGGGAACCACTGTCGAGGAGGTCGCGGGCTCGATCAGCCCGGGGCTGAAAAAAGCGGCCGTCGCCGGCAAAGTCGACGGAAAGGTCGTCGATCTGTCCTACGCGCTGACGCAGGACGCTTCGCTGGCGATTTTGACGCTGGACAACCCCGAAGGGCTTGAAGTGCTGAGACACAGCACGGCCCACCTGATGGCCCAGGCGATCAAACGGCTGTACGGAGCCGACAAGGTTCATCTCGGTGTCGGTCCCGTCATCGAGGACGGCTTCTACTACGACATCGATGTCGAGCAGCCGATTTCGGCCGAAGATCTGGCGCGCATCGAGAAAGAGATGGAAAAAATCGTTCAGGAAAACTTGCCCATCGTCCGCAAGGAAGTGACCCGGGACGAAGCGCTGCGCATTTATACCGAACTGGGCGATCCGCTCAAGATCGAGCTGCTGGACGCGATCCCGGACGACCAGACGATATCGCTGTACGAGCAGGGCGAGTTCTTCGACCTGTGCCGCGGGCCGCACTTGCCTTCGACCGGCAAGATCAAGGCGTTCAAGCTGCTGTCGGTCGCCGGGGCTTACTGGCGCGGGGACGCCAAAAACAAAATGCTGCAGCGGATTTACGGCACGGCGTTCGCGAAAAAAAGCGAGCTCGACGAACATCTGCATCTGCTTGAAGAAGCGAAAAAACGCGACCACCGCCGGCTTGGCAAGGACCTGAAGTTCTTCACCTTCACGAAGGAGGTCGGACAAGGTCTGCCGATCTGGCTGCCGCGCGGCGCCAAGCTTCGCCGCATCATGGAGCGCTATATCGTCGACAAGGAAGAGCGTCTCGGCTACAGCCACGTATACACGCCGGTTCTGGCCAACGTCGAGCTGTACAAAACGTCGGGACACTGGGATCATTACCAGGAAGACATGTTCCCCAAAATGGAGCTGGACAACGAGGAACTCGTTCTTCGCCCGATGAACTGCCCGCACCATATGATGGTGTACAAAAGCGACTTGCGCAGCTACCGCGATCTGCCGATCCGCGTGGCCGAGCTCGGCACGATGCACCGCTACGAGATGTCCGGGGCGCTGACCGGCCTGCACCGCGTACGCGCGATGACGCTGAACGACGCGCATATTTTCTGCCGTCCGGACCAGATCAAGGAAGAGTTCGCCCGTGTGATCCGGCTGATCCGCGAGGTGTACGAGGATTTCGGCATCACCGAGTACCGGTTCCGCCTGTCTTACCGGGACCCGAACGACACGGAGAAATATTTCCCGGACGACGCGATGTGGGAGATGTCCCAACGCATGCTGCGTGAAGTCGTCGAAGAGCTGGATCTGCCGTTCTACGAAGCAGAAGGCGAAGCCGCATTCTACGGTCCGAAGCTGGACGTGCAGATCAAAACGGCGCTGAAAAAAGAAGAAACGCTGTCGACCGCGCAGCTCGATTTCCTGCTGCCCGAGCGGTTCGGCCTCGAATACGTCGGCGAAGACGGCCAGAAGCACCGCCCGGTGGTCATTCACCGCGGCATTATCAGCACGATGGAACGCATGACGGCGTTCCTGCTGGAGAACTTCGCCGGGGCGCTGCCGACCTGGCTTTCGCCGGTGCAGGCCAAAGTGCTGCCCGTCTCGCAAAACTACGCGGAATACGCCCAACAGGTCGCGGACAAGCTGCAAGCCGCCGGCGTCCGGGTCGAAGTCGACCTGCGCAACGAGAAGCTCGGCTACAAAATCCGCGAGGCGCAGCTTGAGAAAGTGCCTTACATGCTGGTTGTCGGCGAAAACGAGCAGCAAGCGGGCACCGTCTCGGTACGGAAGCGCGGAGAAGGCGATATCGGCAGCCGGACGATTGAAGAAGTCTCGGCCATGATCGACGAAGAAGTCGGGGGCAAGCGGTTCTGATCGGCGGCACACCGATCCGGGCGTGAATAATCGCCGAAAGATTGGGATACCCTCCTGAATAGGGAGGGTTCCATGATGAGTTCAGATTCGTTCCCATCGAGGCGGCCCGTCATCATCCGGTTATTGCTGCTCCTAGCGCTGGTTCTGCCGGCGAAGGCGGCATATACCGGCCATGCGGCCGCTACCGTTGGCGAACCTCGACCGGATCTCATCCGGTCCCGGCATCTGCAAGCTGTATCCCCCGCCGTCGGTATGCCGGAGAATCCGCCGGAACACGGTTCCGCGCCGGTCGTCTCGACGCATGAAGAACTGATGGAGCGAATCAAGCAGCAGCCGTTCCTCCATGACGAACGGGAGTTGGCGCGGGCGAGGGAGATCGAAGTCGTGGCGACGGGCTATACGGCAGGCCCGGAGTCGACGGGCAAGCGCCCGGGCGACAAAAATTACGGGATCACCTATTCCGGCGTGCGGGTCAAGCGGGATGTGTATTCCACGGTCGCGGCCGATCCCAAGGTGTTTCCGATCGGAACGGAGCTTTACATACCGGGATACGGCTACGGCATCGTCGCGGATACCGGTTCCGCGATCAAGGGACGCAAGATCGACTTGTATTTCGATACGAAGAAGGACGTATATAAGCAGTGGGGCAAGCGGACCGTCCGCGTGCTTGTGTTGGCGGAAGGCAGCGGCAAGCTTACGGAAGCGGCATTCGAAAGCTACAATCGGATCGCTCTGCCGGTGCAAGGCCCCCTTCCCCGCTCCTGACACGAAGGCAATCCCCGCCGGCCGACGGATCTCCGAGGATGGCGGCTGGCGGGACGACCTTCCTTTGTCGTTTTATTTCCCTTTCGCGGTTTGGAGAGATATGTTAAAATAAAACATCATGTCCACTCTGTTTGTAAGCGCATACAGTCGATCGATGAACGGGATCGGTCAGAATATGGCAGGAGTGAGGCAAAATGTGGACGATTGCGGGAGACGAGGACGCGAGCGCTTACACCAGAGACGAGTACGAAGCGTTAGTGGGCGAGCTGTACCGAAACATGTTTATCGTGGCTTACTCCATGACACGCAACCGCTCCGAAGCGATGGATATCGTCCAGGAGGCTTGGATCAACATCTTGCGCAAAAGCGACTCGCTTCGCGACAAGGGTAAGCTAATCGCGTGGGCCAAGGCCGTGGTCACGAATACGGGCCTGAACCTGATCCGCAAAAAATACCGCAACCATGAAGTGTCGCTTGAAGCGATCTCCGCCGGCGAATGGGTGCGCAGCAACGGCGATCTCGAAGAACTGCTGCTGCTGCGGAGAGTGCTGTGGGAGAACCTCGATCATCTGCCGCAGGATTTGCGTGCGGTTCTGGTGCATAAATTTTTCGACGACATGATGGATCGCGAGATCGCGGAACGGCTCTCTCTGCCCGTAGGCACCGTCAAGGCCAAAATACACCGCGCCAAGCAGCGCCTGCGGCGGCAGTTGGACGAAGCGGGCTTGCTGTTGGAGATGCCGGATGAACCATGAATAAGATCTCCTCTCTGGCAGACACTATAGGGGCAGGGAGGTGATCGATCGTCATGGCGAACAAAAACCCAAAAGCAAACAAAGTTCTGACGCCGCAGCAACAGCAAGACGCTGAGTTCTCGCAGGAGGTAGCGGCTCAGCAAGGGGCGAAACAACAATCCGGTCAACAGCAGCAACAGCAACAACAACAGTAATATCAAACCCAACCATAATCGGAGGGCCGCCAGCGGCCCTCTTTTCATTTTCCGCGGGTTCCCCTATAATCAAAACATATGTCATATAATTTAACATGAGGGGGCCGACAGATGAATTGGGGAACGATGCTGAGGCGGACCCGAGGGACCGGACCGGCCGCTTCGGGCAGCATGTCGGCCGGGGAGATCGGTTCGAACGACCCCCGGGAGAGGCAGCTTCGCCAGTTTTTGAACGAATCCCAGGTCGTGGCGGACCGGTTGTCGGCTGTTGTCGAGGAGGTGAACGCGTCCATCCGGCGGTTGACCGAGATCGCGGACGAGTCCAACCGGCAGGAACGCCAACTGGAAGCAAGCAGCCGGCTGGCGGTCGAGCGGATCGAACGCGCCTTCGCCGCGCTGCAGCAGGTGGCGGCTGCCGCCGATCAGATTCGTTCGTCGACGGCCGATCTCCGCCGGGAGAGCGAGGAGACGAAGCAAGTTGCGCTTGAGGTGCGCAAATCGCTGCAGGCGACCGACGAAGTCATGCGCAAGCTCGAACGCGACAACGCGGAGATGGGTGAACGGGTAAGCGAGTTCGTGTCGCACGCTTCGCGCATCGAAGAGATCAACCGGTTCCTGCGCGAGGTTGTCTCCCAGACGTCGCTGCTGGCGCTGAACGCTTCGATCGAAGCGGCGCACGCGGGGGAAGCGGGGCGGGGCTTCGGCGTAGTCGCCCAAGAGATCAGACGGCTGGCCGAACAGAGCCACGGAGCGGTCGAACAGTCGTCGAAGCTGCTGGCTTCCATCGAGCAGGGCGTCGGCCAGGTGGAACGGGCGGTGCGCGACGAACGGACGGCCGTCCTGCAGGGAATGGCCGAGATGCAGGCGGTCAAGGACCGGATGGATCTGATTTTCCAACGGACGCTTCGGGTGCACGATCTGGTGGCGTCGGTGGAGCAAGCCAGCTTGTCGCAATCGAAGCTGACTGCCGGTTCGGCCGAGCTGCTGGAGCAGGTGGTCGCTGCGGTCGGCGGCAACCAGGAGCTGGTGGACGGAACGGTCAAGCTGATGGACCGCCAGCGCGGCCAGATCGGCAAGCTGCAGGATATCAGCGGGAACCTCCAGCAGGCGTCCGGAGAGCTGGTGCAATCGATTCAGGCGTTCGGCGCGGACGCTTCGGAGCACAGGCTGTCGATGTCCCGCGAGGAGATGGTCCGGCTCATCCGGGGAATCGCCGGCAGAGAAGGTTTGCTGAAGCTCGATCCCGATGGCCATGCGGCAATCTTGCGCCAATACAAACGGGAGCATGCTCAGATCGAGGCGATCTGGTCCAACCGGGACGACGGGACGTTTATATTCTCGGAGCCGGCGGCCGGCCTGCTGAACGCCAAACGCCGGGAATGGTGGATTCGCGCGATGGAGGGCGAGCTTTACATATCGGAGATCTACGTGTCGGCCATTACCAAAAGGCCGTGTCTAACGGTCTCGCTTGCCATAACGGGAGGAAACGGCGAACGGATCGGCGTGGTCGGCATCGACTTGAGCGTGGACAGCGAGAGATAAGCATGGGCGATTGAAAGCGAAATTTGCACAGGAGCAGGGGGAGGGGCATCCCAATGTCCAAGATGAGCGGAATGACGGGGGAAGCCGCGCCGCTGGACGTCAACTCCCGAAAACCGGCGGACGTGTACTCGTTCCTTCAAGCGTATATCGAGCGGAAAGAACAGAAGATCGCCGAACTGGAGCAAATCGTCGAACGTTACTTGACAAAAAGAATGGCCGAGGAGCAGGCTTATCGCCGCATGTCCCCGATCCGCAGAATGTTTGCGGGGAAAAAGCCGGATCACCAATTCGCCGTCGAGTACTTTCTCCATGTCAAGAAACCTCTGGAGCAAATCCGTCTCCTTCGCCAAGAGGCGGAGGCGGCCAAGGAGCTGTTCGCCCGCAACAACGGCGGCGTGGAATAACTGACGGCCCCTACACATAAACGATTTTCGTAAACATGCCCCCGAGTCCGGGGGCTTTGTTGTTGGAGGTATGGTGCGGCATATGGCAGTGCAGCGCCCAGGAACCGGGATTGTTCGCGTGAAATTCGACATCCCAGGTCTCGCCCGAGGCGACGGGAATCGTATTTTTCCAGACGCGGTTCGCATGGGCGATCGGATGGCCGTCCGCCCCGCTCACGGCGAACGGATGGCCGTGCAGATGCATCGGATGCGCGTTCATCATAAAATTCGCGAACCGCAGCCGCACCGCATCGCCTTGCCGCACCTGAAGCGGACTGGTATGCGGGAAGCAGCGTCCGTTGATCGTAAAGAAGTTGAAGCTCTCCGATTCCGGGTCGGCCGGGTAAATCCCGGGGGCGACCGACTCGGGAGGCATTCCGGGGAGGCGGAACTCCTGCAACATCATGAAGTAGTCCCGCTGCACCCGATCCCGGTACGGATTCGTGTCCAGGACGATGAAGCCTCCGCCCATCCCCCGCATCTCCTGCCTGGCACTCCAATGCGAATGATACATATACGTGCCGGGAGGATTAACGATTTTGAACCGGTATTCGAAGGATTTGCCGGGATCGATGCGCGGGGACGGTTCGGCATCGGGAACGCCGTCCATCGCATTGGGAATGAACAATCCGTGCCAATGCACGCTGGTGGGTTCCGGCAGACGGTTGGCGACGCGGATGCATACGTAATCTCCGGGCTCGACCACAATCGTCGGCCCGGGCAGCAAGCCGTTGTAGCACCACGTCCGCAGGATGACGCCCGGCAATATTTCCCGTTCAACAGGCTCCGCCGTCAGGTCGAAATATTTGACTCCGCCCCGGGTTACGTACGGGGCGTTCGGAATGTCCGGCGTAACGACCGTATCGTTCATGGGTACCTCCCGGTTTCGGGTTTCGCAGGGCTAACATGATTACTTGTATGCGGGATAAGGAGGCGGCATGCCCGGACGCGCAAACGAAAAACCTCCCGGACGATGTCGGGAGGTTCGCGGATTTAAGCGGGTCGTCTATGGCCGAAGGCCGCGCATCAGAAATTCGACGGTCTCGTCGATCTCCCGCCGGTCGTCCCAGTCCGCATCCGGCGCCATGATATAGCGGGGGAGAAGGTAACCGATGACGGCGCTTGCGCACAACCGGACGGCGGTCAGCGGAGGCATCGGGCGAATCTGCCCTTCCCGCTGAAACCGTTCGATTACGGGGACGATTTTTTCGAGCACGCGCGGCATCACATGTTGCTTGAATCGCTCCCGGAGCTCGGGATGGAACGGGATTTCCTGCAGCAGAATCTGGACCATCGGTTGGTTCCGTTTGAGAAACTCGATCCGGTTCTCGATCACGGCTCGAAAAAACGACTCCGGGGTGGCGTGCGGAGCGTCGAGCACTTTGACGAAATCGCGGATCACAAACGGCGCGAGCATCTTGCTCATGATCGGCGCCACGATGGCGTACAGCAAATCTTTTTTTGTCTTGTAGTGACGGAATATCGTTCCTTCGGCAACTTCGGCCTTGCGTGCGATATCGCTGGTGGAGGCGGCGGCATATCCTTTTTCGGCGAACACTTCGACCGCGGCCGCGACGATTCGGATCTGCTTGTCGGTCATGCGCGTATCCCCGTTGTAAGCGTCGATCAGCTCCTGAATCCACGGGTCCCGGTTCGGTTGTTCGGACATCGGAATCACCTGCCTCGTTATTGTCGAATGGAAGAACGCCGCCGGTTTGTCCGCGTTCGGCGTCTATAATTTCCGGTGCTTGCGAAGAGCTGCGACATTCAGCAGCATAAACGCGAACGAAAAGCCGAGCAGGACGAATACGTCCCGGGCGATGGCGCTCCAGCCCAACCCGCGCACCATCACGTCGCGCAAGGCGTCGGCGCCGTAATACAGCGGCATCCCCCAGTGAATCCAGCTCAGCCAATCGGAGATGGTATCCAGATTAAACAAACCCGAGAAAAAAATCTGGGGGACGATAACCAGCGGAATAAATTGTATCATCTGAAACTCGTTGTTCGCAAACGACGACAGCAGCACGCCGAGCGACAGGGCGGTGATGGACAACAGGATCGTGATCAGCAGCACGTAGCCGAACGAGCCGGCCATCCGCATATCGAGCACGGCGATCGCGAAGGCGGCGATCAGACAGGCTTGCAGCACGGTAAACAGGCCGAAGCCCCCGATATAGCCGGCCACGATCTCCCACCGCCGGATCGGCGAGGCGAGCAGCCTTTCGAGCGTGCCTCCGGTTCGCTCCCGGAGGAAGGCGACGCCGGCCATCAGGAAGACGAAGAAAAACGCGAATACACCGATAAGAACGGGTCCGAAGGAATCGAACGGCGCCAGGTCGGCATCGCCGTACACATACTCGACTTCCGGAGCCTGCGGTGCGGGCGCGTTCTCCGCTTCGGGACGAACGCTCTGGAGAACGCTCTGAAGCAGCGTGACGACAGCGCGGGAGACGTTCGGATCACTTCCTTCGATCGTCAGCTTGGGCCGTCCGTCTTCGAGTTGCAAGTACGCGTCCAGCCGGCCGTCGCGCAGGCGCTCCGGCGCGGAGGCCGCGTCCCGGTCGACGGCGGCCCCCCGCTCCAGCAACCGGGTCTCGACCGCGGCCGGGACGGACGAGTCAAGCGCGATCGCCGGCTTGAACGGTTCGCCCTGGAATACGAGGGACATCAGAAACAGAATCAGCATCGGCGCGATAAACATCAGCGCAAGCGAACGCTTGTCGCGGCGGAACTGGCGGACGATACGCAGCATCAAAGCGCGGATTCTCACGATGACGCACCTCCTCCGTAGACGAGAAACGCCGCTTCGATCGTGTCCGCCCCGGCTTCGCGCTTCAGCTCGTCGGGCGTGCCGACGGCGATCACCCGGCCGTCGCGGATCATCCCCAGCCGATGGCACCGGTCCGCCTCGTCCATGACGTGGGTCGTCACGACGATGGAGACGCCGTCCGCCGCGAGCCGAGCCAGCTCCGCCCATATCGACTGGCGGATGACCGGGTCGATGCCCACCGTCGGCTCGTCGAGCAGGAGCAGCTCCGGCCGGTGAAGCAGCGACGCGGCGAGCGACAGACGCCGCTTCATGCCGCCGGAGAAGTGCCGGACCTGCTTGCGCCTGTCGGCTTCGAGGCGGACCAGCTCCAGCGCTTCGGCGATTCGCCGGCTCCGTTCGCCGCCCCGAAGACCGTACAGGCTGGCGAAGAAATCGAGGTTTTCCTCCGCGGTCAGCTCGCCGTACAAGGCGTCGGATTGAGCCATATAGCCGATGCGCGCCAGATTCGACCAGTCCGGCATGCGGCGGCCGAGGACGGTGACCGATCCGCCGTTCGCTTCGTCCATGCCGGCGATCAGTCTTACAAGCGTGGTCTTGCCGGAGCCGGACGGTCCGAGCAGGCCGAATATTTCGCCGGCTCCGACGGAGAGGCGGATATCCGACAAGATGGCCCGGCCGTCGATGGTGCGTCCGGCCCCGTCCACCAAGACGCGGGGAGAAGTGTCACTCATGGGTGAACCTCCTTCGGGACGAGAGTGAGTAATCACTCATTTTCTGTTTCAAGAACAGTATACTTGTTGTCGGCCGGGTTGTGAAGTGAGTAATCACTCATTTTTTTGCCGGCTTTCTCCGAATCGCCGGAGTCTGGCGTCCCCCGCCCCATCCTCGCAGGCTGCGGGCGGGGGAGCGCACGTCACGTATGCTTCAGCTCGGTCGCCGTGCGCAGCTCGAACGCATACCGGTCCAGATCGGGCAGGCCGAGCCGGCGGGCGATGCCGATGGCCTGCTCGATATCGTAAGGAACGCGGACGAACGTAAAGGAGAAGCTGCCGGCGGCGTTCCCGTCCGAGGCGTCCCGGCCGCCGCTCCCGGATTCGCTCTCCCCTTCCAGGATCACGTAGCCGGCTTGCGCGATGCCGTCGTAAGGCAACCCGACGCTGCCGGTATTAATCAATTGCAGACCTCGCTTGACCGGAGGGGAAGCCGATTTGTTTTTGCGGTAGACGATCTCGTGATAGGCCGTATGGATGTCGCCGTAGACGACAACGTCCGGCGTTCGTCCGTCGGGCGTTTCTCCGGTCGCCGCCGTATGATCGAACATGGCGAGCTTGGCGTCCTTCGGCGCCTTCCGCTGCACGCGGTGGTAGATGCTTTCCGCGGACGCGTGGAACAAGCGGATCAGCCTGCCGCTCAGCCGCAGATCGACGTGAAAGGGCAGCGACAGGAGATAGGCGACGTCTTCGTCGCGCAGCCGGTCGCGCTGCCAGATGCCGCCCGGCTTTGTCTGGGGCAGCGTGATGCCGTGGTCCCAATTGCCCTGCACGACCGCCTCGCAGGTCTCGCGAACCCTCTCGATCGCTTCGACGGGCTCCGGGCCTTTGCCGACGAGGTCGCCCAGACAGATGATGCGCGATATACCGCGCTTCCGAATGTCCGCCAGCGCCGCTTCCAGCGCGGGCATATTTCCATGAATATCCGATAGGACGGCGATTCGCTCCAACAGGTCCGACTCCTTCCGATCCGCTTAATCGCGGCCGTTCTATTTGTTGTATGGGATTCGATGAAAACTTTGCTCTTCTAGAATATTGTAGCATGCCGCCGCGCGTACGGCACGAATGCCGCGAGGGGCCGCCGGTTCGGAAGGTTCGGAACGCCCGTCCCGAATCGGCCGTATAAAACAGCAACGTCCGTATTGAAGCGGGAGGGGAATTTCGAATGAACGAACAAGAGTGGCGCGAGGCTCTGGCTCAAGCGATCCGGAACAAAGGCAAGAAGAGCAGGCTGGAATCCCGGATCGCCCATCTCCGCGGCCAGCTTCGCGCCGAGGAGAAGCGGGTCGTGGAGCTGATGGTTCAGTTGGACCGAGAGCAGGAGGATGTGCGCAAGCTGACGAGCCTCAGTTGGACCAATCTGTTCCATACCTTGCTGCGCAGCAAGGAGGAGCAGTTGGAGATGGAGCGGCAGCAGGCGCTGGCGGCGGCGCTTCGCCTGCAGGAGTCGGAGCGGACCGTCGGGGAGCTGAAGCAAGAAATTGCGGAGCTGCTGGAGCAATTGTCGGGCGTGGACGATGCGGAGCGGCAATATCAGGCGTTGCTCGCCGTGCGCGAGCGGCAGCTTCGGGAGAGCGGCGACCCGCAGGCAGAACGGCTCATGAGGCTCGATGAGCGGATATCGGAAGCGGAGATGCGATTGAAGGACGTGAAGGAGGCGAAGCTCGCCGGCAATAGGCTGAGGTCTGCGCTAAGCGCGGCCGAAGAATGCCTGAGCCAAGCAAGCGGCTGGGGCCAGTGGGATATGCTCGGCGGCGGCACGGTCAGCACGCTGGTCAAACACAGCCATCTCGACGACGCCCGGGAGCATGTGCATCGCGCCCGGAGGCTGCTCGACCAGTTCCGCAAGGAACTGGAGGATTTGCGGATGACGGCGGAGCTTGAACTGGAGACGGGAGGATTCGCCAAGTTCGCGGATTTTTTCTTCGACGGGCTGATTGCGGACTGGATCATGCAGAACCGGATCGAGCAATCCCGGTCGCAGGTTCGGCGTCATCTGCAGGCGGTGGGCGCGCTGCTGCGCCGGCTTGACGAAAGCCAAGCGGAGGCGGAGCGCGAGCTTGCCCGATTGAAGCTGGAGAGGACGGACCTGCTGGAAGGAAGATAAGCGCGGCTCCCGAATCCGCCCCGAGACCGAGACCGCTTTCCGACCGCTGAAGGTTGGGACGGAGACCGTGTCCGTGTTACAATGGGGTCAAATGGATTTCCATCCGATCGGCAGCATGAGAGGGGGTTCGGGCATGAAGAACAACTGGCCGGGAAGAATGATACCCGGACTTATCTTAATCACGATCGGCACTCTATTCCTGCTCGAAAGATTCGGCGTGCCTGTACCCGATATCGGAACCTTGATCGGCACCTACTGGCCGGTCATTCTGATCGTGATAGGCTTGAAGGCGCTGATCGGCTGCAACCGGAGATCGAATTGGGTCTGGGGGATCGCACTTACGATGCTTGGCGTCGTATTCCTCAGCAACCGCGTCGGTTGGTCGGCCGATATCGATTTCGGCGATATCGTCAAGATGGCGGTGCCGATCGTGCTGATCGCGCTGGGTATTCGCATGTTGTTCGGCCGTCGGGGCAACGGAGGCTCCGATCCCGTTCCGCCGCCTTTTGCCGGAGACGGACGCGGGCTTGATTACGGGTCCCGTTCCGAACCGGACGCGCCCGTCTGGCCCGACCCGTCGGCCAAAGCCGCCGGGACGCCTATCGCGGGCATCCCCAGCGAGCTTGACGAACGTTTCCCGCTGGAAGACGAACCCGCCGATCCGGCGGCGCGGCCTGCGGCCGCCGAACCGAATCCGGAGCGGCCCACGGGCGAGACTTCTCCGGGAGGCGGCGGTCACGCGGGGACGACGGATCATTCGGCGCCGGGCGGCCCGCCTCCTTATTGGACGCCTCCGTGGAAGGCTTTCGGGGATCCCCATGCGGCGAGGGAAGCGCGGCGGGAATGGAAGCAGCAGCGGAAAGAGTGGAAGCAGCGGTGGCGCGAAGAGCTTCATGCGCGCCACACGCCTACGTGGGCGCAGTGGGGGAACCACTACGGGCACCGCAACGGTGTCGAGCATCGCTCCAGCTTTATCGGCGATATCCGGATCGGTCAATCCTACTGGGAGCTGAAGCCGCTGTCGATCTCGCATTTCATCGGCGACACCGAGCTGGATCTGACCAAGGCGCATATTCCGGACGGGGAGACGCGCGTGCAGGTATCCGCTTTTATCGGCGACGTTAAAGTGTATATTCCCGACGATCCGGAGATCGAGGTCGTGGTCCGGGCGGATTCGTTTATCGGCGACGTTACGCTGCCGGAAGCCGGGCCGAGGCAGGGCCGGGACTGCGAGAAGAAGGTCGTTTTCCATATTAGCCTGTTTATCGGCGATGTGAAGGTGAAGCGCCTCTCATGATCCGCCAATTGCGCAATGTGCTTCTGAGTCCCAAATGGCAACTGATCGGCTATTTTTTGCTGGCGCAAATTTTTCCTGCGGCAGCGTGCATCGCCTTTTGGCTTGTTTTCGGCAACGTGCTGACTCCGCCCGTCCTGATCGGCACGATGGTCGTTATCGGCCTGACGGGCGGCCTTATGGTGGGCTATATGGCCTCACGCAACATCCAGCGCAAGCTGGACGTGCTTCATCTGGCCTTTTTGCAAGTGGACAAAGGCAAATTCTCCATCCGCATCCCGCTGGAATCGGGCGATCCGTTCGAGCAGGTGTATGCGGATTTCAACAATATGGCGGAATCGCTGGAATCCAAAGCCAGGACGCTGCAAAAAGTAAGCGGGGAGCAGAACGTGGCGGAAGCGGAAACGGCGGAGACGGCGGTTCTGGAGGAACGCAAGCGTCTCGCCCGGGACCTGCACGATACGGTCAGCCAGCAGTTGTTCGCGCTGCACTTATCCGCCTCATCCCTGGAAAAGCTGTTGGAACGGGGGGACCTGAGCAAATCCCAAGGGCTGTCCGGTCAGCTTGTCCGCCTGTCGCACCAGGCGCAGCAGCAGATTCGCGGCTTGATCGCTCAACTGCGCCCGCTTGAGCTGGAAGGCCGTTCGCTGCGGGAGGCGCTGGAGAAGTGGTTCCCCGATTTTTGCAGACAAAACGGCTTGCAGGGCATGCTTCAGCTTCACGTGCAGGACTTGGCCGATGCCGTGGAGCATCAACTGTTCCGGATCATTCAGGAAGCGATGGCGAATATCGTGAAGCATGCGCAGGCCTCCCGGGTCGAGCTGTCGCTCGCCGAGCGGGATAGCCAGATCGTGCTTCAACTGACGGACGACGGCAAAGGATTCGTGTCCGGCACGGCAGGCCAAGGCCGGTACGGGCTTTCTTCGATGCGGGAGCGGGCGGAGAAGCTGGGCGGGCAGTTCGAACTGCTAAGCCGGCCGGGCTCCGGGACGAGGGTCGAGGTAAGGGTTCCGTTATTCGCAAGCATCGCCAATACGGCAGAAGGGGAAACGGGTCATGAGCGAGCGCATTAAAATTATGATTGTCGACGATCACGAGATGGTGCGGTTCGGGCTGCGCACGTATTTGACGATGGAGGACGATCTGGAGGTCGTCACGGAGGCGAGCGACGGAGAAGAAGCGGTCCGTCTGTTCGAATCCGGTCTTCCGGACGAGCCGAATCTCGTGCTGCTCGATCTGCACATGCCCCGGATGAACGGGGTGGAGACGGCGCAGCGGCTGATGGCGATCCGTCCGGGGCTGCGCATCGTCATGCTGACGAGCTTCCTGGAGGATGACCAGGTGGTCAAAGCCATCGAAGCGGGAGCGGTCAGCTACGTGCTGAAGACCGTCAGCTCGGAGGAGCTGGTGATGGTGATCCGCAACGCGGCCAAAGGCATGCAGGTCATGCGTCCGGAAGTGTCCCAGGCGCTGGCGCGCGGCTTGCGGCAGCGGATGGCGGAGAACGAGGACGAGGAGTTTACGCCGCGCGAGAAGGAAGTGCTGCTGCTGATCGCGGAAGGCAAGTCGAACAAGGAAATCGCCGACGAGCTTCATATCAGCATCAAAACCGTCAAAACGCATGTCAGCAATCTTCTGATGAAATGCGAGCTGGAAGACCGCACGCAGTTGGCCGTGCTGGCCCACCGCAAAGGCTGGGTCGGCGCATAACCGCCCGCCGCGGGGCGCATCCTACCGGATGAAGGAAAGGAGACGAACGCATGATTCCTTTACAATCCGGCTTGGAGCGCAAGGAAGAAGAACTGGCGGGCTTCAAGCGTTATCTGGAGAACGCCCACGGCTTCGCCCTCGGAGGCAATTGGGATTACGACCGGGGCTCGTTCGACAAGGCGCTGGACGAAGAACATAAAGTGTGGCTGCGCATTCCGTTCGAGGTGACGCGCGGGCGGCTCGATTCGGACCAGGTCAGCGCGGAGACGAATATCGTGATCGGGACGCCCTTCGTGCTGAAGCATCTGTACAACGAAGGCAACGATCTGGATGCGTCGTCGATGCTGGCGTCCGGGCTGGTCAATCAGTTCCAGGCTCCCGTCGACAAGGACGCGGACATCGAGCCGGAATGGGTCGAAGAAGCGAAGGCGCAGTTGAACAAGGTGGAGGAAGGCTGGCGCCAATCCCGTTGAGCAACAATCTGGGCTCCGTAAGGAGCTTTTTCTTTTGCGCGGGGTACGGCCTTGTACTTGCCTTGAAACTTTCAGTAAGGTTTTAACCTTTTTTAAGGTGGGTTTAAGGTTGGTGGCGCATGATAAGAATCGTACAAAGGAGGAGATTAGGATGAGCGAAAGAAATGATAGACCTTTTGACGATTTCTTCAAGCGCGAATCGGACCCTGCACATAACGAGCAACCGGAGGGCGGCAACGCGACGAAGCCCGAACGCCCTTCTTATTATTACGCGTACGGCCCTTACAAATCCGGCGGAACAGACGAAGCCGGCCCGCAGCAAGCCAGCACGACCTATACGAACGAAAACGGACGGACGGAGCGGGCCGACCTTCACGCGCCGAATCTTCCGGTCTCCCCGAACTGGAGCGACGGACGGGAACCCGTCAAAACGCCGAACCACGTATTCGTTCAAGGCTCGAATCCGTGGCAATTCAACGGCGGGGCGGCTCCCAAAAAAGGAGGAACGTTCAAAGTCGCGGTCCTCTCGATGCTGGCGGGTGTACTGGCAATGGGGAGCCTGATGTTCGCTTCCGACCGGCTGAACTGGTTCGGCGGAAGCTCCGGCGGCGGCTCCTACTCGGCGAACGGATCCATCCGCACGGTTAATGCCGAAGGCACGATCGCCAGCTCGAACGCCGGCGGGGAAATCCGGCCCGGCAACATCGCCGATATGGTGGAGAAGGTAAGCCCGGCGGTCGTGCTGATCGAGACGTACTCGTCGAGATCGAGCCAATCCCAGTTCAACAGCGACATCTTCCGTTATTTCTTCGGCGACGGCTTCAGGCAGTCCCCGAACCAGAATCAGGAGAAACAGCCGACCGGCATGGGGTCGGGCTTCATCTTCGACAAAGCGGGCTACATCCTGACGAACGAACACGTCATCTCCGGCGCCGAGGAAATTTACGTCACGCTGCAAGGGCAGAAGGAGAAGTTCAAAGCCGAGAAGCTGGGAACGTCCAGAGAGTTGGACCTGGCCGTAATCAAAATCAGCGGCAACGACAACTTCCCGACCTTGCCGCTCGGCGATTCGAGCTCGCTGCGCGTCGGCGACTGGGTTACGGCGATCGGCAATCCCGGCGGCTTCGACCATTCCGTCAGCGTCGGCGTCTTGAGCGCAAAAGAACGCGAGATCCGAATCCAGGACCAAAACCAGGTTCGCCGCTATCAGCACTTGCTGCAGACGGACGCGGCGATCAACCCCGGCAACTCCGGCGGGCCGCTGCTCAACCTGGCGGGCGAAGTGATTGGCATCAACACCGCCGTCAGCTCCGACATGCAAGGCATCGGGTTCGCGATTCCGACGAGCACGATTACGGAAGTGCTGGATAATCTGAAAAACAACGTGAAGACGCCGACTCCGTTCATCGGCATCAATATGGCCAACCTGAACGACGAGCTGAAGCAGGAGCTCAAGCTCGACAGCACCGAGGGCGTCATCATTTCTTCGGTCGTCCAGGGCGGACCGGCCAGCAAGGCGGATCTCCAGCCGTGGGACGTCATTATCGAGCTGAACGGCGAAAAGGTGAAAAACACCGAAGACGCTCTGGCCAAGGTGAAAAAGTTCCAGGTCGGCCAGCGAATCACGGTTACGTTCGTCCGCGACGGCCAGAAGCTGACGACCGCGCTCGTCGTCGGGGACCGCACGCAATTCGGATATTGAGAAGCATGCCGCATACAGCCGCATAACAACGGAAGCAGGACCGGCGCGTCCTGCTTCTCGCATATTCGGGACGTTTCTGATAGGATGAGGAAGCGGGGGTGTCCGGGATGAGGGAAAAAATATTGGTGGTGGACGATGACGAGAAGATCACGTCCATGCTCAGACGCAGTCTGGCGTTCGAAGGGTATACGGTGCAGACGGCTCCGAACGGGCTGGAAGGATTGAAGCAGCTTCTGCAAGGAGACTTCGATCTGATGATTCTCGATGTGATGATGCCGCAGGTCGACGGCTGGGAAGTGTGCCGCCGCGTGAGGGAGGGCGGCAGCGACGTGCCGATTCTGATGCTGACGGCGAAGGACGAGGTGGCCGACCGCGTGAAGGGGCTCGATCTCGGCGCCGACGATTATCTGGTGAAGCCGTTTGCGTTGGAGGAGCTGCTGGCGCGCGTGCGGTCGCTGCTCCGCCGGCGTTCCGAGCGGGCGGGAGATTCGGGCAACCGGCTGTCGTTCGAGGATGTCATTCTGGATTTGGACGCGCGCGAGGTGATCCGGGGCGGACGCCGGCTGGAGCTGACGACGAAGGAATTCGACCTGCTGCACCTGTTCATGCAAAACCCGAAGCGGGTGCTGTCCCGCGACGTGATCATGGAGAAAATATGGGGCTACGACTTCAGCGGGGAGTCCAACGTCTTGGAAGTATACATCGCGCTGTTGCGCCAAAAACTTGAAGAAGGCGGCGCCAAGCGCATCATCCAGACGGTGCGCGGCACCGGTTACGTGTTGCGGGGAGACTGATCGGGATGAGCATCAGGCTGCGCCTTACCATCTGGTATACGAGCATATTGGCGGCCATGCTGCTCGTATTCGGAACCGGACTGTATTGGGGACTCGATTATAAGCTGAACCGGGACATGAAGCGGGACCTGGAACGGGCGGCCATGAACGTCATTCAGAGCATTGACCTGCGGCCTTCGTTTTTTGGCCGGTCGGTATCCGTCTCGCTTCCGGACGTCAATGCCTTTCAGTCCTCGAACGTCTTCATCCAGATTGTCAACACGAATCTCCACGTCGTCGCGAGGTCGAGCAATCTGGGCAATTCGACGATCGTCTTGCCGCAGGCGCATTACGAGAAGTCCGTCAACAGCAGCGGACCTTTTTACGAGACGATCTCCTTAAGCGGCAACAAGCACGATCTGGTCACCTTGTATGTGCCGATGCGCATCGAAGGGCAATTCTTCGGTCTGCTGCAGGCGACGTCGTCCATGGAGAGCATCGACCGGCTGCTGGATCAAGTGCTTCTCCTGCTGGGGGTCGGCGCCGCGCTGACGATCGTGCTGGCCGCGTCGTTCGGATGGTTTCTCGCCCGCAAGGCGCTCAGCCCGATCGACAGCATCATCACGGCGGCCAATCGGATCGAGGCCGGCCAGGATCTGCAGACCCGGATCGAGTACAAGGGACCGCAGGATGAAATCGGCCGGCTCGTGCTGACGATCAACGGCATGCTTGAGCGCATTCAGCACGCCTACACGGAGCTGGACGAGGCATACCGGGCGCAGCGGAGATTCGTGTCGGACGCGTCGCACGAGCTGCGGACGCCGCTGACGACCATTCGCGGCAATGTGGACTTGCTGGAGAAAATGTGGAAGAAAACCCGGGAGAACATGCAGCTTCTGACGGAGTCGGGCGAAGGCGATCCGGATGACAAAAGGGCGCAGGTGGAGATGTCGCTGGAGGCGATGCGCGACATCGCCGCCGAGTCGGAGCGGATGAGCCGGCTGGTGAACGACATGCTGTCTCTGGCCCGTGCGGACGTCGGCATCCGCCTCGAGAAGGAGCCCGTCGAGCTGAAGCCGATGGTCGAGGAAGTCGTGCGGCGCGCGGCCATGCTGCCGCGCAAGGCCGAGTGGATTCCCGGCGACTTGTCGCCGCTGGAAGGGCTGCGGGTGATCGGCAGCCGCGACCATCTGCAGCAGCTGCTGTTCATCTTCATCGAAAATGCGTTCAAGTATACGCCTTCCGGCTGGGTCCGGCTCGATGTGCAGCGGGAGGGGAACCAGATCGGCTTCCGCATCGAAGATACCGGCATCGGCATGGACAAGGACGAAGTGCCGCATATATTCGAGCGGTTTTACCGCGCCGATCCGTCCCGGGGCAAGACGAGCGGCACGGGCCTGGGCTTGTCCATCGCCAAATGGATCATCGACGAGCACGGCGGGTCGGTCGAGGTGTTCACGAGGCTGGACGAAGGGACGGCGTTTGTGATCTGGCTGCCGCTGGCGGAGGAACGGCCGTCCGCATCCGATCCGCCGCTGTGAAGCGGAGGGAACCGCCTGCGGCTGTGGGCCCGGAGGCGGTTACTTCCCGGATGGGCGCGGATCGCGTCGTGCCGGAGACGGACGGCAGCGGGCACGCGGGCGCGAGCCGCAGCGCCCGGCCCCGCATGCGAGGCTGTGCCGGGCTTCCGATACGCCGCCGGCTTCGGCGGGCAATAAAAAGGACTGCCGCGCGGCAGTCCTTCGTTTATGTCGGCGCCCCGCTCCGCGTTACAGCACGTAGCGGGTAATTTCGCTGACTTCTTTGCGGGGCAGTTTTTTGGGGTTCTCCTTCGGGTAGCCCAGGGCGATTACCATATTGATCTGCTTGTCCGGCTCAATGTCCAGATACTTCCTCAGCCGCTCCGACGCCAGAAGCACCGGGCCGGTCATCGGGCAGGTGGCCAGCCCTTTCGCGTGGGCGGCCAGCATCAGGTTTTGCGCGGCCAGGCAACTGCTTTTGATTCCTTCCTCTTCCCACACCGAGTCGGGCACGAGCCGGATCGGTTCGAAGATTTTTTCCCGGAACTTGGACTGGTAAGGCGTCGCCAGACATACGATCAGCACGGGAGCTTCGGAAAAGGCGGTCGCATACGGACCGAAGGAGCGGGTCAGCAGCCGTCCTTCCTTCTCGAACCCGTTCGCCGCCGCTTCCGCCGCTTTTTCGTTCAGGGCGTCCCACGTCATCGCCTCGATGTCCTTGATCTTCTCCCGGTTTTTTACCACCACGAATTCCCAGGTCTGCGAGTTGGTATCGCTGGGCGCGTATCTCGCGCAGTCGATGATGTCCTCGATATCTTCGACCGATACGTCCTGCTCCGTAAATTTGCGGATGCTGCGCCGGCCGTGAATGATCTCTTTGAATGCGGCAAAATCCATATTGAAAGCTCCTTTTGTCTGTTTTCACCTTTGTCATTATAACGCAAAATGGCGGAAGGCCACCAGCCGCCCCTGCTCCTGCCCGCCCATCGTCCCGTGCAACGGGAAAACATGCGGTTGCGTTCGTCGAAACCGGCCCGCCCCCCGCAGAAAATCCGGCCGCAGCACCCCCGATTCGACAAACGCAGCGAGAAAAAATGGCTTGCACGCGTTGCGCGCATGTTGCGTTTTGAATGCGGATTGGCGATGATGGGAGGAGAGAAATGGCAAGCCGCTAGGGGAGGCATTCGGAAATGGCGGATTTGCTGCGCGTGGAGAAGTTGACGGGCGGATACTCGTCCGCGAAGCCGGTGCTGAGAGAGGTTTCGTTCGAGGTGCGGGCCGGCGAGATGGTCGGCTTGATCGGACTGAACGGCGCGGGGAAAAGCACGGCGATCAAGCATATTCTGGGGCTGCTGCTGCCGCATGCGGGCGAGATTCGCGTCGGCGGGCGCACACTGGCGGAAGCGCCGGATACGTACCGGGCGGGCATGGCCTACGTGCCGGAAACTCCGCTGCTGTACGAGGAGCTGACGGTGCGCGAGCATCTGCGGCTGGCGGCCATGGCATACGGCCTGGAAGAAGCGGCGTTCGCGGAGCGGGCGGACGAGCTGGCCGAATCGTTTGACATGCGCCGGGCGCTCGACCGTCTGCCGTCGCAGTTGTCGAAAGGCATGCGCCAGCGCGTGATGATGATGACGGCGCTGCTCGTGCGGCCTTCGCTGTACGTGATCGACGAGCCGTTTCTCGGCCTCGATCCGCTGGGGGTGCGCACGCTGCTCGACTGGATGGCGGCGCGCAAGCGCGAGGGGGCGGGGCTGCTCGTCTGCTCGCATCTTTTAACGACGCTGGAGGCTTATTGCGACCGCTTCGTGCTGCTGGCGGACGGTCGGGTCCGGGCCGCGGGAAGTCTCGACGATCTGCGCGAAGCCGCAGGCATGCGCCGGGGCGCGGGGAGTCTGGACGAGGCGTTTTTCCGGCTGATCGGAGGCGGGCCGGCGTGAGCGGGCGGCGGAAACGGCCGAAACATGGAAAATCCCCGGGGGAAGCCCGGTTCCCGTTGGACGGGCTTGCGCTCCGGAAGCGCCGGTCGGCCGAGTTTTGGCGGTTCGCCGCCCCGTATCTGCGCGAAGCCGGCGGATCGCTGCCGGGTTTGCTCGCCATAAGCGGACTCGGCATATATCTGTACAGGTCCTTTTTGTCGGACATGCCCGAGAACTTCCCGACGATAGCGGTGTTGACGGCCGCGCTCGGGTGCGTGGCCGTCTGGACTCCGATCCGGACGTACGTGCGGGAGCCCGACCGGGTCTATCTG
This sequence comes from Paenibacillus thermoaerophilus, assembly GCF_005938195.1. Lineage (GTDB taxonomy): Bacteria > Bacillota > Bacilli > Paenibacillales > Reconciliibacillaceae > Paenibacillus_W > Paenibacillus_W thermoaerophilus. Next base: position 125,832 of record NZ_VCQZ01000003.1, on the reverse strand, counting down.
ATGCCGGCGGAATCCGCGCTGGGCGGGTACTTTAAAGCGGCCCTGCGCTCGGCGTTCTGGTGGCAGGCGGCGCTGGCGGCGGCGCTGCTGTGGATCGCGTGGCCGCTGTACCGGGCCGGCGGCGGAGAACAGCCGTACGGGCTGGTGCTGGCGGTGCTCTGGCTCGTCAAAGCGTTGAACGTGTATGCGGTCTGGCAGCAGACGTATCTGCGCGAGCAATCGCATAGGCGTCTGGCGGCGGCCGGGCGGGCGGTTGCGACGTTCGCTTCCGTCTATGCGGCGCTTGCGTATCCGGCTCCGGTCGCGCTGATCGCGGCCGGCGTATGCTTTGTCGTCTGGTTTTGCGCGGTTCTGCGGATTCCTCCGCGGCACAGCCTCGGCTGGGAAACGCTGATCGATCTGGAGCGGCGGCAGCGGCTCCGGTGGATCTCGGCGCTCAACCCGTTCACCGACGTGCCGAGGGAAGAAGCGGCGGTCAAGCGCCGAGGCGCGCTGGGCCGACTGGCGAGGATGATCCCGATGCGCGAGCGTTACGCGTACGATTATTTGTATGCGCTGACTTGGCTGAGATCGGAGCTGTTCGGGATGACGGTCCGGCTGACGGCGTTGGGGGCCGTCTTGCTTGTCGCGGTTGACGGGAACTGGCAGCGCGCGGCGGTGTACGCGGCCGCCGCCCTGCTGACCGGCAGACAGTTGCGGGAACTGGCGGCTTTTCATCCGGGATTCGGCTACGGTCCGACGCTGTCTCTGCCGCCGGAGCGCCGCCAGGCGTCCTTGCGCCGCGTGACGTTCGTCCTGCAGGCCGCCGCGCTGACCCTTATGCTCGCCGCGGGAATCGCCGGGGGCTGGAGCCTCGGGTGGGCGGTCGGGACATGGGCTCCGGCCGTCGCCGCTTCGTACGCGTACACGCGGCGGATCGCCGGCGCGCAAGGTGGCCCCCGCCGGCCATATCCGTTATACTGGAGATAGACAATGGATGGCTTGGAGGAATCCCGCTCATGGAAGTGTTGAAAATAACCCCGCGCGGCTACTGCTACGGCGTCGTCGACGCGATGATGCTGGCCCGCCAGACCGCGATGAACTTCAATTTTCCAAGGCCGATTTATATTTTGGGCATGATCGTGCACAACCGACACGTCACCGAGGCGTTCGAGCAGGACGGCATCATTACGCTGGACGGCCCCAACCGGCTCGAAATATTGGAGAAAATCGAGAAGGGGACGGTTATTTTTACGGCTCACGGCGTATCTCCCGAAGTGCGCAAGCGAGCTCGGGACAAGGGATTGACCGTCGTTGACGCCACCTGTCCCGACGTGACGAAGACGCATGTGCTGATCGAGGAGAAGACGGCTGCGGGCTATCATGTCATTTATATCGGCAAGAAGGGCCATCCCGAGCCGGAAGGCGCGATCGGCGTAGCCCCGGACAAGGTGCACCTGATCGAACGGGAGGAAGAGATTGAGAAGCTGGATATCCCCACGGACAAAATCGTCATTACGAACCAGACGACGATGAGCCAATGGGATATCAAACACATCATGAACCGGCTTCTGGAGAAATACCCGCAAGCCGAGATTCACAACGAGATCTGCCTGGCGACCCAGGTACGCCAGGAAGCGGTCGCCCAGCAAGCGGGCGAATGCGATCTGGTGATCGTCGTCGGCGATCCGCGAAGCAACAATTCCAACCGGCTCGCTCAAGTGGCGGAGGAGATTGCGGGAACGCGCGCCTACCGGATCGCCGATCTGTCCGAGCTGAAGCGGGAATGGCTCGAAGGGGTGCGCAAAGTCGGCGTCACGTCCGGCGCTTCGACGCCCACGCCGATTACGAACGAAGTCATCGCCTATCTGGAGCAGTACGATCCCGAAAATCCGGAGACTTGGCCGATCCGCCGCACGATCGACATGAAGCGCCTCCTGCCCAAACCTCGGGCACCCAAGGCGTCTTCGGCGGAATAAGCATACGATGGCAGCAAGCCGTTTCCTGCGGAACCGCCGCGGGGAACGGCTTTTTGCGCGGAGGCAATAATAAAAAGGGTTGACGGATGAGCGGTCATCGGCTATAGTTACTTTATCGAGTAAAAGCTTAAAAGCGTATAAGCGTTGAAGCGTATAAGCGTCTAAGTACGAAAGGAGAAGCCGGAATGATCGCCATTACCTCCAACACCATTTCCGATGAACGGCTGCAGGAGATCGTCGCCCATATCGAGAAGCACGGCGTAAAAGCCCATGTGTCCCGAGGCACCGACCGTACCGTCATCGGCATTATCGGCAAAGCCGATCCGAAGCTGGCGGAGCAGCTCCGCCAAATGAAAGGAATCGAAAACGTCATTAAAATCTCCAAATCCTACAAGCTCGCCAGCCGGGAATTTCATCCGGACGATACCGTGATCGAGATTAAAGGAGTGAAGATCGGCGGCGACGAGCTGGTCGTGATGGGCGGTCCGTGCGCGGTCGAGTCGCCGGAACAGATCGACGAGATCGCCCGCCTCGTGAAGGCTTCGGGCGCGCAGGTGCTGAGGGGCGGCGCCTTCAAGCCGCGGACCGGCCCCTACAGCTTCCAGGGCATCGGCGTGGAAGGGCTTGTGATGATGGCCGAAGCGGGCAAAAAGCACGGCCTTCTGACCATCACGGAAGTGATGACGCCCGAATACGTCGACGTCTGCGCCGAATACGCGGATATTTTGCAGGTCGGCACGCGCAACATGCAAAACTTCGATCTGCTGCGCAAACTGGGCACATGCGGCAAGCCGGTTCTGCTGAAGCGGGGGTTCAGCGCGACGTACGACGAATTCCTCAATGCGGCGGAATATATCCTCGCCGGAGGAAACCCGAACGTCATGCTGTGCGAGCGGGGCATCCGGACATTCGAGACGTACACGCGCAACACGCTGGATCTGGCGGCCATTCCGGTACTCAAGCAGCTTAGCCACCTGCCCGTCATCAGCGATCCGAGCCACGGCACGGGACGCCGGGAACTGGTCGTGCCGATGACGAAAGCATCCGTCGCCGCGGGAGCGGACGGCTTGATTATCGAGATGCATACCGATCCCGACAACTCGATGACCGGCGACGGCGTACAATCGCTGTTCCCCGACCAGTTCGCGAATTTGCTCCAGGATCTGGAGAAGCTTGCCCCGCTGTGCGGCAAGACGTTCGCCACGCCGAAACAGCCGATCAACATCTGAATCGAACAGGCGCATCGTCCTTATTCCACGGACGGTGCGCCTGTTGCTTGCGCCGGGCTTTCCGCCCGGCGCAAGGACGCCCGGCGCTTCGCCGCAGCGGCGCCGTTTTGACCCGCCTTGCCGGGAGACGTCCTGCCGTTCACGATTTGTTCACATTCCCGAACGTTCGGCTTCCGAAAATAACGGGATGGCGATCGGTTCGGTTGCGGAGGGAATGGCAAGCTCCATGTCCCCTTGACGAAGGAAAACACAGGAAAAGACAAAGCAAAACGGCCTTGTTTTACGCATTATTTGTCGGATAATTTCGAATTTTCTACTGTTTGTGTAAGAAAACCTTACATAGACATAAAAAATACCTTACATAACTATTGACTAGATAAAAATCGCCGTACTATAATAGCGACATGGAATAAACAAAACTTGAACAATGATCGGCAGATCTGCGATGAATGTTCGGAATTTGGGAGGAGAATAATCAATGTCTGTACAAAACGTTCTGAAGTTGATCAAGGACAACAACATTGAATGGGTTGACTTCCGTTTTGTCGACCTGCTCGGTCGCGCGCACCATATTTCGCTGCCGGCAGCCGAAGTGGACGAAGCTACTTTCGAAAACGGCGTCGCGTTCGACGGTTCGTCTATCACCGGCTTCCGCGGAATCGAAGAATCCGACATGGTCATGATGCCGGATACGGAATCGGTTTTCATCGATCCGTTCACCGCTCATCCGACCCTCAATATCATGTGCAACATCCACACGCCGGACGGCGAGCGTTATGACCGCGACCCCCGTTCCATCGCGCAAAAAGCCGAAGAGTACCTGCAAAAATCCGGCGTAGGCACGGCTGCATACTTCGCTCCGGAATCCGAATTTTTCATCTTCGACGACGTTCGCTTCGAGACGGGCATCAACAAATCCTACTTCGAAGTCGATTCCGAAGAAGCGTTCTGGAACACCGCCCGCAAAGAAGAAGGCGGCAACCTGGGCTTCAAGGTTCGCCAAAAAGGCGGATACGTGCCGGTTCAACCGGTTGACACGCAGCAGGACATCCGTTCCGAAATGTGCCGTCTGCTGATGGAGTCCGGACTGCGCATCGAGCGCCATCACCACGAAGTGGCGACCGCGGGTCAAGGCGAGATCAACTTCCGTTTCGACACGCTGACCAAAACGGCCGACAACCTGATGAAATACAAATATATCGTGCACAACACCGCCCGCCAATACGGCAAAGTCGCCACGTTTATGCCGAAACCGCTGTTCGGCGACAACGGAAGCGGCATGCACGTTCACCAATCGATCTTCAACGGCGACACTCCGCTGTTCTATGAAAAAGGCGGTTACGCGAACCTGAGCGATCTGGCGATGTACTACATCGGCGGCATTCTGCACCACGCTCCGGCTCTGATCGCGATCACGAACCCGTCGACGAACTCGTTCAAACGTCTCGTTCCGGGTTACGAAGCGCCGGTTAACCTGGTCTTCTCCAAAGGAAACCGTTCCGCAGCCATTCGTATTCCGGTCGCAGCGGTTACGCCGAAAGGCTGCCGCATCGAGTTCCGTACGCCGGACTCCACGGCTAACCCGTATCTGGCGTTCGCGGCCATGCTGCTTGCCGGTCTGGACGGCATCAAAAACAAACTCGATCCGCGTGCCCTCGGCTACGGACCGTTCGACAAAAACATCTATGAATTGTCCGACGCGGAAAAAGCGGAAATCCGCAGCGTTCCGGGTACGCTCGACGAAGCGCTCGACGCGCTGGAAGCGGACCATGCGTTCCTGACGGAAAGCGGCGTATTCTCCGAAGACTTCATCAAAAACTACATCGAGCTGAAACGCGCGGAAGCGAAATCGGTATCCATCCGCATCCACCCGCACGAATACTCGCTGTACTTCGATTGCTGATCGGCCTTTATCCCAGATTGCAGCCTCCGGGATTCGTTTCGGAGGCCTTTTTTATGCCCGCGCTTGGGTTTGACCCTGCGGTTCGGATTCGGTTAACATGATAGCAAACGAGAGCGACAGGAGATTTGCCACATGAACGGACCGATACCGATTCACCTGCTGACGGGTTTTCTCGGGAGCGGCAAGACGACGCTGCTGAAGCATCTGCTGGACCAATGCAAAACTCGCGGATTGACGGCGGCCGTCGTCATGAACGAGCTGGGCGAAGTGAACCTCGACGGGGAGGCGCTCGGCGAGGGAGTGCCGATGCGGGAGATGCTGAACGGCTGCGTCTGCTGCACGGTGCGGGACAATCTTGCCGAGACGCTGGAGGAGCTGGCCGACGAGGTGCGGCCCGACGTGATTTTTGTCGAGACGACGGGGGTTGCCAATCCGGTTGAGCTGCTCGATGCGGTCACGGAACTGCCGATTGTGGAGCGCGTCCGCCTTAAGTCGGTGGTCACCGTCGTGGACGGCCCCCGCTTCCTGGAGATGGAGCGCCGTCTGGGCGGAGCCGGACGCACGGCGAAGCTGATGCGGGCCCAGATCAAATATGCGAACCTGCTGATTCTCAACAAAACGGACTTGATGGACGAATCGTCGCTGGCTGCTCTGGAGCAAATGCTGGACGCAATCAATCCGGCTGCGGACAAAATCGCTGCGGTATACGGCCGAGTCGGCTTCGAGCGGCTGGAGACATTGGCCGCGGAACTGGCCGTTAAACCGAAGGACGCGGAAAGCGGCGGCGGGGACCGCCTCCCCGGCGATCACGAATGCGGCGAGCAGTGCGATCACGAGAGTCATTCCCGGCATCATCGCCGGGAGGGGGAGGCTCACGTTCACGGCAGCCACGGCCATCTGATGGTCGTCACCTACCGGTTGGACGGCCCTGTCAACCGGGTTCGCTTCGAGCAGGCGCTGCGCTGTCTGCCCGCCGAAGTGCTGCGGGCCAAAGGCATCGTGAGGTTCGACGATACGCCCGGCCGCGTGATGTTCCAGTACGCTTACCGGGAGCCGATGTTCATTCGCGTCAATCCGTTGTTCTCCGTTCCGGACGTCGCGGTATTTATCGGGGAGAGGCTGCCGAAGGACATGCTGGCCTCGCTGATCGAGCAGGCTATGGCTTGACGCCTATCGAACGGAAATGCTATTATAAACTGTATGCAATGGCAAACGGATTCGTTGCGTTCGCGAAGGCGAAAGCGGCGCGTTTGCCGATGAGATACAAGAACTTTCCATGGAGCCGGGCGATATGGATTCTTGTATTCTCAAAAAAAGAACGTGTCTCAGCACAACAAGGAGGTGGCCCCGATGCGCGTAGTTGTCACGCTGGCATGCACCGAAACGGGCGATCGTAACTATACGACGACGAAAAACAAAAAAACACATCCGCAACGTTTGGAACTGATGAAATATTGCCCCCGTTTGAAGAAGCACACGCTTCACCGGGAGACTCGTTAATGGATGGAAAAACGGCCGATCGGCCGTTTTTTGTTTGGACGCGCACGGGGTTGACTTTTGCGGTCAGCCGCGTATAATAACGGAAAACGAAACCCTTTTAACGCGATGACAGGGACAAGTAATTCGGAGCTCGCCGCTCCAGAGAGCCGGTGGATGGTGCAAACCGGCGCGGCGGCTGCGGGCGAATGGCCCCTGGAGCGTCAAGCCGAAGCGGGAATGCGCAAGTCCCGTGCGTAGGCCGAGACGGCTGCTCCCCGTTACAGGAGCGAGAGCTCTGCCGTTCGCCGGTTCTTCCCGGAGAATGCGACGCGCGGCCGAGGAATTAGGGTGGCACCACGGTCTCTCGTCCCTTGCGGGCGAGGGGCCTTTTTTGTTGCAGCCATCCACTTCGATATTACACACAGGAGGTCCCGATTCGGATGAAAACTGTATTATCCGGCATTCAGCCGAGCGGTCAACTGACGCTGGGCAACTATATCGGCGCGATCCGCAATTTCGTCAAGCTTCAGCATACGCACCGCTGCTACTTTATGGTGGTCGATCTGCATGCGATAACCGTGCCGCAAAATCCCGCCGACCTGCGGGAGAACAGCCAAGCGGTCGCCGCCCTGTATCTGGCGGCCGGCATCGATCCGAACAAAGCGTCCGTGTTCCTGCAGTCGCAGGTTCCGGCGCACGCGCAGCTTGGCTGGCTGCTGACGACGCTGACCCATATGGGCGAGCTGGAGCGCATGACCCAATACAAGGACAAGTCGGCGGGCAAGGAATCCGTAGGCGCCGGTCTGTTCACGTATCCGTCCCTGATGGCGGCGGATATCCTGCTGTACAATGCCGACCTTGTGCCGGTGGGCGACGACCAGAAGCAGCATCTGGAGCTGACGCGCGATCTGGCGGGCCGGTTCAACAACCGGTTTGGAGAATTGTTCAAAATTCCGGAAGTGTATCTGCCCGAAGTAGGAGCGCGCATCATGTCGCTCGACGACGCCTCCAAAAAGATGAGCAAATCGAATCCGAACCCCGGCAGCTACATCGCGCTGCTCGATCCGCCGGACGTGATCCGGAAGAAAATCAGCCGCGCGGTTACCGACTCCGGGCGCGAAGTGAAATACGATCCGGCCTCCAAGCCGGAAATCTCCAACCTGATGAGCATCTACGCGAGCTGCTCAGAGCTGTCTCTGGCCGAGATCGAAGCGAAGTACGAAGGCCAAGGCTATGGGCCGTTCAAAAAAGATCTCGCGGATTGCGTCATTAGCGTGCTGGAGCCGATTCAGGCGCGTTACCGGGAGATTCGCGCATCGGGCGAGCTGCTTGACGTGCTGAAACGCGGAGCGGAGCAAGCGTCCGAGACGGCGGAAGCGGTCCTCAAAGCGGCAAAAGAAAAAATGGGATTTGTCGTTTGACGTCTCTCCGATATATACGGCCCCCGTCCTTCCAACGACGGGGGCCGTTTGTTTCCGGGCCCGAAGCTTCGGTTATTTCTGCGACTTGCGTCGAATCTTCGCTTTCAGCACGAAGCCGTAGCCGATAAATCCGACAGACGCCAGGACCGACAGCAAAACCAGCCACAGGTTGCGAAACGACAGGGCAATCGCGATGCTGCACAGCAGCAGCGTGCCTACGACGGCAAAAAACAAGGCAAGCGGACGACTCATATTTGACGAACTCCTTTTTTTCAAAAAAATCAAAATCCCATGAATAAGATGCCGCCTGCGTCGCACACTATGCTTGCAAGCTTGCAAAAACCATATGAACAACGAGATGAAAGGAGCCATTCCCATGGCAAACAATCAATCGCGCAGCAGCAACTCTCTGGTTGTTCCTCAAGCACTTGCGGCACTGGATCAATTGAAGTACGAAGTCGCGCAAGAACTCGGCATTCAAATTCCGCAGGACGGCTACTACGGCTACATGGCCACCCGCGACACGGGCGCGATTGGCGGCCACATCACCCGCCGTCTCGTTCAAATCGCGGAGCAGCAACTGGCCGGCAACTTTTCCAGCCGCTAAGGCTTGTCCTATACATGTCAACGGGCGGCAGCCCCTTTCATCCGGATCGATGCTTCGGATGGGGGCTGCCGCTTGTTTTTTTTGCGGCGGCAAAAAAAGGCGGGCGCTATTGAGCGCCCAGCCCGAGCTTCTTCTCCAACCGCGATTCGCTCAACCAGCCGACGTAGGAGTCGGTCGTCTCCATGCGCCGATTCAGCAGCAGGACGGCGACGAACGGATATTGCTTGCGGTGGCGGTATCTCACGTCCGTCCAGCGCACTTCGTATCCCCAGGCGTGCTCCCGGCATTCGGCACAAGCATACGACGTAAAATACAGAAACGCCTGCACGTCCGGATGGGAGCGGGTGGCTTCGATCGCCGGATGCGAATCGCAGACGGCCCGGTCGACCCACCGCAGCACGCCGTTGCGCACTTCTCCCAGCCGGTAGCTGCCGTCGGCCCGGCGCTTGACGACGTTCCAATGGTACAGGTGGATGGTCGGAATCGCCGTATAACGGTCGCCTTCGGCGTATTCGCGGTCCTGAATCGGCAGCCGCCGCTCGACCCGCCGGTGCTGGATCGTGCGCGCTACGTAATACAGCGCCGTAAATCCGTACACGACGCTGAAGATGATCCGGGGCTCCGCGAGCCCAAACGCCCATATCAGCAGCCCGATCGTATGCAGCGAGAACAGAACCGGGTCGAAAATATGGATGATGTTCCACGATATCCATTTTTCCGTGAAAGGTCTCGCAGCCTGCGTTCCGTACGTATTAAAGCAATCCGAGAACACATGAAAGGAGACGGCGACGAGCACCCAAAACGCCACGTGCCAAATCGGAAGCGGATCGAACACCAGGCCGATCAGCGCCGTAATGGCGGCAGACCACAAAAAGACGGCCGGCAGCGAGTGGGACAGGCCGCGATGGTTGCGGATATACACGGCGTTGCCCCGGAAGCGGAGCAACCCGTCCAAATCCGGAGCCTGAGAGCCTGCGATAGTGCCGACGAGAACGGCGGCGGCGACATGCGGATCGGAAGCAACCGCCGGATCGAGGTGAGCCAAACCGGCAAGGCTGAGTCCGATCACCAGATGGGTTCCGGTATCCACCCTTCAACCTCCTGAGTATTGTAGCTGTCCATACTTGTTATTGTATCACGAACCCCCTTAAAATAAATGAAGAAATGGCGTAAAGGAGAAAAACGGTGAAAACGGACCTGGTGTTTGCCGAGTATCGGATCGTATCGGAAAAAAGGGAGTCGTATCTTCATTTTATGCGCGAGGTGGTGTCCCGTTATCCGGAAACGGAGTGGTACGAGGGCACAGACCAGCCCGATTTGTTCGTCGAGGTGTGGAGAGGCATGGGGAAGCGCGACTACGAGCGATGGAAAGCGGCGCGGCTCGATCCCCGGAACGAGGAATGGTCGCCCTTGCATGCCATGATCGCGGGCGGCACGGCCAAGCTGCACATCTGGCATTTCAGCGCGGTTCGGCCGTAGCCCGATCGGACCTGCCGCTCAATCTCGCGATATGGTTCCGGAACAACCGGATATCGATGTCATTATGGAGCGCTAACCCGTTAGCCGCCGCCGTCCGTCCGACGGCGGCGGCTTTTTGCGCAACGGCGCAACATCGTTGATTTCGTGGAAAAATCGTTGATGGGTATCCTAGAATTTGGAATCGTCCTGCTTTAGCATGAGGGTATACCCCGTACAAGATGGTGATGGTCTTCGCTGAATATCGAAATCGCTTACAGCTCCAACAAGCCGCTTGCGGCGTTGGAGTATTTGACGTCTAACCGGGTCGATATCCTCGTGACGGATATCCGCATGCCGATTATGACCGGATTGGAGCTTGCCAAAAACGCGCTGAACGCCTATCCGGAGCTGAAGGTCGTGTTCGTCAGCGGCTACGAGGATTTCCATTATGCCAGGCAGGCGCTTCATCTGAAAGCGGGAGGCTACCTGTTGAAGCCGCTGGACGACGATGAGGTGCTCGAGACGCTGCGGACGGTGGTGGCCGGACTGGATGCCAGCAGGCAAGGACGGGAGCGGGCGTCGAACCGGATTCTGGATTCGTTCGGGTTTATCAAGTCCGACTTCCTGATGCACGTGATGGAAGGCTCGATCGACCGCGCGACTGTAAACGCTTTCCTGGAGCAGTACCCGGTCGTTCATCCGGGCCGCCCGCTCGCCGCCGTCATCGTCGAGATCGACAGTACCGGCTCGCCCGAGGGCTTGGCCCGGGACGCGGGGAGCTGATCCGAAGCTCGGACGAATTGTACGAGGACCAGGTGCTGTCCCAATATTTATCCGGGTATTATCTCGACCTGGAGAGATATCAGATCACGACGCAGTACATTTTGCCGCGATTGGATTCCGCGACGCGCCAGCCCAATCTGCCTATCCAGGTTGCGCTGTACCTGGATTCGCCGACGATCGGCGAGCTGTATTATCAGGAGACGGAGCAGTCGCTGCAGGCGGGCGAACGCCAATACGAAATCTATTACACCTCCCGCATCCGGAACGAGGCCTGGTACCGGTCGCTGCGTCTGTCCTACGACTCCATGCAATGGCTGCAGGCCGGCTCCGACCGCAAATACGGCTACATCTCGCTGGTTCGTCCGCTGATCGATTACCATACGCTGAATGCCATCGGGCTCGTCAAAATACGCGCCAAGCTGAAGGATATATTCGCCGACGTCGATGACGACCGTCTGGGCAAGGACACGCTGCTGCTTGCGGTCGGTGAAGACCGCTAGCTGCTGTACGCCGACTCCGAGCTCTCGTCGCACGCGTATTCGCCGTCGATGCTGGACGATACGGACCGCTACCTGCGGATTACGAAAAAAATCGACCGGATGCCCGTCAGTCTCGTGGCGCTGATTCCGGTTGCGGCGTTCAAAGAGGATTCCAACCGGGTCCGCAACATGACGGTGCTGATCTCGCTGCTGGCACTCGTGGTCCGAGGCGGACGAGGACGTCCTCCGGTACGTGACGGTGAAGTTCGTCCTGCAGCCGTTCGTGGAGAACGTGCTTGAGCATGCCTGGTACGACGACGAGATCGAGATCGTTCTGAAGGCGGGCCGCATCGGCGACCGGGTTCGCCTGGAGGTCAGGGACAACGGGATCGGCATGAAGCGGGAAACGATCGAAGCCATCTTCTCGCCGGGACCGAACCGGATCGGCTTCGGGATTCGCAACGTCGATCAGAGGCTGAAGCTGCATTTCGGCAAAGAATACGGGGTGACGCTGTACAGAGAGGTCGGGGTCGGAACTTCGGCGGTGCTGGAATTTCCCGTCGAGGTGGATGCCGGCTCCGAAAGCGGGGAAGAAGCCGGCAAGGCCGGCGCGTAAGCCGGGAAGGGCGGGAAGAAGCAAGGCCGCCGTCATGCGCGGGAGCGATGACGGCGGCCTTCGTTCGCGGTCACGTTCCGTCCGGATTCGGAGCGGCGGAGGCGAGGGCGGCTCCGGCCTGTTCGCGAATTTGCTTCCACTCGGCCAGATGGCGTTCCAGCCGGTCGATCACCCGGTCCACGTCGTTCAGGAAGCTTGCCCGGTCGGAAGCCGCGATATCTCCGACCGAGCGGGCGATATCGTCCGGCAAGCCGGTGGGGGCGGGCAGGGCAGCAATGAGGCGCTTCAGCCGGCTTTCGATCGGAGTGCCCGCCGTCGCCGCGGTTTCCTCTTGCGGCGGCGTTCCGCGCTTCTCCGCTTCCCCTGCCTTCGGCTTCGGCTCGGCGGATTTGGCGCGCGCGGCGCGGTTTTGCTCGAACACGGACCACGTCTCCAGCAGCTCCGGGCCCGTCTTGTACAGCAGCTTGTTCTTCGTGGCCGGAGAAAGATCCTTGTCCTTGAACAAGCGGGCGATCTTCTTGACGTCGCTTACGGGCATCTCGTCCCGGGCCATGATGAGGGCGAGCGGATCGCGAAACTCCATCGGCAAATCCTTGAGCGGCAGCAGTTGATCTTCGGTCAGCCTGTCCTTCCTGATCTCCGTGCCGCGGGCGACCAGCTTTCTGACGGCTGGCCCGAACTTCAGCAGTTCCAGCTTGTTTTTGATGTAGCTTTCCGGCTTGCCGAGCCTGCCGGACAAGTATTTGGTCGAGCTGGAGAACTTCGGATCGTTCAGCAGCTTGTCGAAAGCCTCCGCTTCCTCGATCGGGGTGAAGCCTTCCCTTGTCAAATTTTCCGCGATCTGCTCCAGGTAAATCTCGATCTCGTCCGTCGCGGCGGAAACAATCGCGGGAATCGTCTCGCGGCCCAGCGCTTTGCACGCTTTGTACCGCCGGTTGCCGTAGACGATCTTGTAGCGCCCGCCGGATGCCGTTCTTACCTTGATCGGCGAGAGCAGGCCCAGTTCGGCGATGCTGTTCGTCAGCTCCTGCAGGGAATCGTCGTCGAACCGGTAGCGGGGCTGATCCTTATCTTCGTCGATTAATGCGAGGGGCAGCTCGATTATTTCCATAACGGTCTCCAATCGTATCCTCGTATAAATGGATCGGCGAATATCCGCCGGAATTCGTATATCTAGTATATATCAACGGCTTCCGTATGGAAAAGGTTAGCGTCCGGACGCAAATTCCGGGCAAAACGAAAACGCCCTCCGTCTCCCCGGACGCGGGAGAGGCAGGAGGGCGTTCGCGCCATCACCGGGACTGGGGCTGCCCCGGCCCCGCGCCTCCGGCGTACGGATAATAATAATTAAGCGGCTCGTCGAACGTGGCGTAGTCGAAATTGATCATCAGCAGCAAAATCCGTTGACCCGTCTGCGGGTCGCTGATGATGATATGGTCGCGGCCGGCCGCTTCGAGCCGGCCTTTGAAAATTTTGGCGTTCCATTCCCGGTTGTTCTCGTAGGTCATGTAAAAGGTGCCGATCTTGCCCAGGTTAAGGCGCAGGATGTTCTCGATATACGATTCCTGGGCGGGAAGCTGGCCGGGAGGGACGGGAACGCCCGGAATCGTCGAGCCTGCCGGGGCAAGCGGCCCCCCTTGCTGCGCAAACTGCTGGGGCGCCGTTGCGGTTTGCGGCTGGAAAGCCTGCTGTTGGAAAGCCTGCTGCTGAAAAGGCTGCTGCGCCATAACCTGCCCCATGCCGGGAACGTATCCGACGGGCGCCGATCCGTAGCCGGCCGTGCTCTGCGGCACCGGTTTATTCGGGTTGTAATTCATAGCGACCTCCTAAGTATCGTAGGCCGACGCCTGCGGCGCCGGCGGCGAATGGAGCCTCAGTACGTCCGATAGACGGCTGGGCAATCGTCCTCTGACGGGGCGAAAAAGCAGTGGGCTTTGTAGCGGCCCGTAAGGCGTTGGTTGTACCAGGTCGGCGGACAGTCGCCGGCCGGCCGGAAAAACCACAGGCTGTACGTGGCGGGATGGTGGCGCTCGCCGTTGATGACCCGTCTGGCCAGACGGATCTCCCGGTCGCGGGCCGCCTGATAGAAGTATCCCTTCTGGACCGCTTCGAAGCCGCCCGGCTGCTGGAAGACCATATCCCGGATGCTCCGGATATTTCTGAAGTCGAGGCAGTTTGCTCTGACCCGGTTGACGCCGACGTTCCCGACCATCAGCATCCCGAGCTCGCCTTCGCCTTCCGCTTCCGCGCGCATGAGCCTGGCGAGCAGTTTCGTTTCTTCGCTGTTCGTTTTGATGACGGGCATGCGGCTCCCGATCCCCTCCTTCTTTCGGAATTCCTTCGACGCTAGTTTTAGTTTATGTGGGTATTGGCGGAATGTGACCGGAAATTGCGGGGACCCGGCCTTGCGGAGCGCGGGAGGCGGCGGGGCGCTGCGGCCGTAGCTGGGGAATTTCGGGCTACTCCAGGAACATCTCGATGAAGCGGCGGGCGCTCTTCGACAAATACCGGTCCTTCAGCCACACGATGCCGACGTCGGAATAAAAGTCGGCGTCGGTCAGCTCGACCATCCGGATCGACGGGATCGGGAAAGACGCCATAACCGACTTCGGCAGGATGGTCGCGCCGATCCCCGCCGCCACCATCGCGATGATAATCGCGACGCTGGAGCATTCGCACAATATCCGGGGGGTCGCGCCGTGCTGCTGGAATTCCTTGACGACCCTCTCGTGCATGCCGATCGTCTGATCCGTCTTCAGCGTCAGGAACGGGTACTCCGCCAGCTCCCGCATGCTGAGGGACGGCTGGCCGGAGCCGTCCCGGCACCAGGAGCTGGGGAGGATGGCGACGAACGGATCGGAGGGAAGCCGCTCGATCGAATACGGCTGCGACGAACGGGAGGTCGCTTCGAACGGCAGCCGGGCGACGATCAGCTCGATGCTGCGGCGCTCCAGCAGCTCGCCGAGCAGAAAGTGGTCGCCTTCGCGGACCTTGAAGATGACGCCGGGGTACCGGTTCCGGAACTGTTCGAGTCGGCGGGGCAGCAGCGAGATGCAGGAGACGACGGAACCGATCGACAGCACGCCGCGGATGCCCTCGTCCAGTTCCTTGACCTCCTTGACCGTCTCGTGAAATTGCAGCAGAAGCTGCTCCGCTCGTTGGCGCAGCAGCTCCCCGGCCTTCGTCAGCTTCAGCCGCTTGCCGCTCCGGTCGAACAGGGCGACGCCAAGCTCCTGCTCCATCAATTTCAGTTGCCGGCTGAGCGGCGGCTGCTCCATGTTCAGCCGTTTGGCCGCGCTCGTCACTTGGCCTTCTTGGGCGACGGTCAAAAAATAACGAAGCTGGCGGAGATCCATGCGATGCCCTCCCTGTACCCGACGATATTTCATACCTTTAAGGTATATTCCTTGTATAAAACGGATACTTCCAATATACGAAAGGGGTTGATATCATTCAAGTAACAACGTATCGGGAAGGTGAAGGGCTATGACGCGATCGATCGCGATCGAACGGACGGCGGCGCCGAAGACGAAGCCGGACGAGAAGCAATTGGGCTTCGGGAAATATTTTACCGATCACATGTTTATCCTGGATTACGACGAAGGCTTGGGCTGGCATGACGCACGCATCGTGCCCTATCAGCCGATTCAACTGGACCCGGCGGCCAAAGTGTTCCATTACGGCCAGACGGTGTTCGAAGGACTCAAGGCATACCGGACGAACGACGGCCGCATTCTGCTGTTCCGCCCCCGCAAAAACATCGAGCGCATGAACCGCTCCAACGACCGGATGAGCATTCCTCCGATTGACGAGGAGCTTTTTATGGAAGCGCTCACCAAGCTGATCGAGCTCGATCGGGACTGGGTTCCGTCCGAGCCGGGCACGTCGCTGTACGTAAGGCCGTTCGTCATCTCGACCGAACCGTTCCTGGGCGTCTCGCCGTCCCGGAGCTACCGGTTCATGATCATCCTGTCGCCGGTGGGGGCCTACTACGAGGAAGGCATCCATCCGGTCAGCATTCACGTCGAATCGCACTACGTCCGCGCCGTTGCGGGCGGAGTCGGCACGGCGAAAACCGCGGGCAATTACGCCGCGGGCTTGAAAGCGCAGGAAGGGGCTGCGCGGCGGGGGTATACGCAGGTGCTCTGGCTGGACGGCGTTCACCGCAAATATATCGAAGAAGTCGGCAGCATGAACGTCTTCTTCCGCATCGGCGACACGATCGTCACCCCGGCGCTGAACGGCAGCATCCTGGAGGGGATCACTCGCGATTCCGTGCTGGAATTGCTGCGGCATTGGAACCTGAACGTCGAGCAGCGCGCGGTTTCGATCGACGAGATTATCGAGGCGCAGCGCAGCGGCGCGCTCCGCGAAGCGTTCGGCACCGGCACGGCGGCCGTCATCTCCCCGATCGGCGAGCTGAGCTGGCAGGGAGAAGCGTATGTGATCGGCGGCGGCAAGACCGGCGAGCTCACCAAGCGCCTCTACGATTCGCTGACCGGCATTCAATTCGGAGCCGATCCGGACCCGTTCGGCTGGATGTACGAGTTGAAATAAGCCGTCGGGATGGCTCCGGCGGAATAAAAAGGCTTCGCCGTCCTCGCGGGAGGAGGGGCGAAGCCTTTTGGCGCGGCGCGCGAGCTCTCGGGCCGGTCACACGGTCAGATGCATCTTTACCTCGTCGGCGGACAGCTCCGACGCGCTGCCGCTGGCGACAACCGTTCCCTTGTCGAGCACATAGTAATGGTCAGCGATCGCGGTCGCGAACTCCAGACTCTGTTCGACGAGCAGCACCGACGTCTTCCTCGCCGCCTTGATGGAGGCGATAACCTCCTCGATCAACTGCACGATCGAAGGCTGGATGCCCTCCATCGGTTCGTCCAGCAGCAGCAGCGTCGGCCGCGACACCAACGCTCGGGCGATGGCGAGCTGCTGCTGCTGCCCGCCGCTCAAGTCGCCGCCGCGGCGCTTCAGGAAGTCGCGCAGGATCGGAAACATATCCAGCACGTCCTCGGGGATCCGCTTCGGAATCGGGCCGGAGCCGATCGACTCGAAGCCGAGGCGGAGGTTTTCCTCGACCGTCAGTTGGCCGAAGATCTCGCGTCCCTGCGGCACGTAGCCGATGCCGGCTTTTGCCCGCTTGTCGGGAGGGAGCCTGGTGATATCCGCGCCGTTGTACCGGATAACGCCGTTCTTCGAGCGCAGCAATCCCATGATGCTTTTCATCAGCGTCGTCTTGCCGACGCCGTTGCGGCCCATGAGGCATACGACCTGCCCCGGTTCCACCGTCAGGCTGACGCTGCGCAGCACCAGGCTCTCGCCGTAGCCGGAACACAAACCTTCGATCTCAAGCATGCCGCTCCCCCCTTCTCCCGAGATACACTTCGGCCACGCGGTCGTCGTTCTGGATATCGTCCATCGACCCCTCGCGCAAAATCTGCCCTTCGTGCATGACCGTCACCGTACGGGCATATTCGCGGACAAACTCCATATCGTGCTCGACGACGATAATCGAGCGGTCCGACGCGATCGTCAAGAGCAGCTCGCCCGTCTGCATCGTCTCCTTGTCCGTCATGCCGGCCGCCGGCTCGTCGAGCAGCAGCACCTGCGGGTCCTGGATCAGCAGCATGCCGATCTCCAGCCATTGTTTCTCCCCGTGCGACAACGATCCGGCCGTCCACTTCGGCTTGTCGCGCAAGCCGATCGTCTCGAGCGTCCGGTCGATCGCATCCCGCTGCTCGCCGCTGAGGCGGCGGGTCAGCGCCGGCCAGATGCCGCGGGGCTGCTTCAGCGACAGCTCCAGGTTTTCGTAGACGGTCAGCTCGGCGAAGACGCTCGGCGCCTGGAATTTACGACCGATGCCGAGCTGGGCGATCCGGTGCTCCTGCAGCTTCGCCAGATCGGTTCCGCCGAAGCGGATGGAGCCTCGGGACGGCTTGACCTTCCCGCAGATCGCGTCCAGCAGCGTTGTTTTGCCCGCGCCGTTCGGGCCGATCAGGAAGCGCAGCTCGCCCCGTCCCAGCGTAAAGTCCACGCCGCGGATCGCCTTGAAGCCGTCGAAGCTGACCTCCAGCCCCTGCGTCTTCAGCACGGGCGTATCCAGGCTCCCCGCTTCCGCTTCAGCCGGCGCTTGCGCTGGCGCCGCCTTCGGCATTGCGTCCCGAATCGGAAGAACGCTTGTCATGTCGATCCCTCCTTGTGCTGAGCCAACGGATGCCGTCCGACCACAAGCCCGCGATCCCGCGCGGCAGGAACAGCACCACGATGACGAATAATCCGCCGAGGAAAAACAGCCATCCCTCCGGATACGATTCGCTGAAATACGTCTTGGCGCAGTTCGTCAGCAGGGCGCCGAACACGGCTCCGGACAACGTGCCTCTGCCGCCGATCGCCACCCACAGCACCATCTCGATCGACGGCACGATATTCATCTGCGCCGGAGAGATGATGCCTTCCATCATGACGAACAGGATGCCCGCCAACCCGGCCAGCGCCCCCGATACGGCGAATACGAACACCTTGTAGGCCACCGGATTGTAGCCGAGGAAGCGCACCCGGTTCTCGCCGTCGCGGATCGCCGTCAGCACGCGCCCGAACCGGCTGCCGACGGCGAACCGTCCCAGCGCGTAGACGATTCCCAGCAAAAGGACGGCGGCGTAATACAACCCGATCTTGGTTGCGGGCTCGCTCAGTTTGATGCCCAGGAACGAATCGAAGTTCGTCAAGCCGTTGGTGCCTCCGGTAAAACCCTGCTGGCCGATGAACAGCGTGACGGTAACGATTACGAGCGCTTGCGACAGGATGGAGAAAAACGCGCCGCGAATCCGGTTGCGGAACGTCAGGTAGCCGAGCGCGGCGGCCAACGCCGTCGGCACCCCGATCGCTGCGAGCAAGGCGAACCACGGCGAGGCGAACGGCTCCCAGAACCAGGGCAGCTTCTCCACGCCGCTCCAGGACATGAAGTCGGGCAGTTGGCCGCCGGATGCCGCCAGCTTCAGGTGCATCGCCATGCAGTAGGCGCCGAGTCCGAAAAAGACGCCGTGGCCGAGGCTGAGGATGCCGGTGTAGCCCCAGATCAGATCGATGCCGATCGCGAGAATCGCGAACGCGAGGTATTTGCCGAGCAGCGACAAGCGGAATTCGGACAGAAAATAAGGAGCGGCGAGCAGCAGGGCGACGATCGTCAGCGTCAGGGCGATCTTGGCCCGCAGCAGCGCGCCTTCGGCCCGCTCCGGCGCGGGGACGGGCCGCGTCCGCTTGAACCGCGGCCGGGCGTCCGGCATAGGCGGATTGTTCATAGGTCACACATCCTTGTTGAAGGTTATTCGTCTTCGGCCGGTCCGGCTGACCGAACGGCCGCGCCGTCAATCCAGCGACCGCGACCGCACGGAGACGAGGCCGGACGGCTTCCATTGAAGAAACGCGATGATCAGGGTGAACACGATAACCTTGGCGACCGTCGCCGACGTCGCGTATTCGAACGCCGTGTTCAGCACGCCGATGCTCAGCGCCCCGAACAGCGAGCCGACCAGCTTGCCGATGCCGCCGAGCACGACCACCATAAACGCGTCGACGATGTAATACGTGCCGAGCGCCGGTCCGATCGGACCGAGCAGGGCGATCGCGCAGCCGGCGATGCCGGCGATGCCGGAGCCGAACGCAAAGGCTTGCGCGTCGAGACGGCGCGTCGATACGCCGAGGCAGGCGGCCATCTGCCGGTTTTGCATCGCCGCCCGCATATTGCGGCCGCCCCGGCTGCGGTACAGGTACAAGTAGATGACGACCAGACACAGCGCCACGAGGCCGATAATAAACAACCGTTTATACGGAAGGATGAGTTCGTTCGTCAGGGTAATGCCGCCTTCCAGCCAGCTCGGGGCTTTGACGGCCTTGTTGGGCGCGCCGAATATCGTGCGCGCGAGCTGCTGCAGGATGAGGCTGACGCCCCAGGTGGCGATCAGACTGTCCAGCGGCCTCTTGTACAGATGCCGGACGAGCAAGGTTTCGAGCAGCCAGCCGATGCCGAACGCCAGGGCGAAGGCCAGCGGGATCGACGCGAGGAAGTAAGCGTCGAAGTAAGCTTCCGGCACGTATTTCTGGAAAAACTGCTGGGTCATGTAGGCGGTATAAGCGCCGATCATGATCAATTCGCCATGCGCCATGTTGATGATGTTCATGAGGCCGAACGTAATGGCGAGTCCCAACGCAACAAGCAGCAGAATGGAACTGACGCTGATGCCGTTGAACAACTGCAGGAGCAGCAGGCTCATCTGGAATCCCCTCTTTCAACGGAAGAAGGGCTGCCGCTAGGTGCAGCCCTCCCGCACGATTCGTAGATGCAGGCGTTACTTTTGGCCGGACACTTCCGCTCCCCACGGATAAGTCTTCAGCCACGGGTCCGGTTTGACCGCTTCCGGCGTGCTCCATACCGTTTGGAACATGCCGTCCGGCTGCACTTCGCCGATAAGCACCTTTTTGTATACGTGCTGCGTCTCGGCGTCGAATTTGACTTCGCCTTCCGGCGCCTTGACCGAGACGTCCTTGAGCGCGGCTTTTACTTGCTCCACCTCGAACGAGCCCGCTTTCTTGACGGCTTCCGCCCAGAGGTAGACCCCGAAATAGCCGGCTTCGATCGGATCGGCGGTGACGCGGTCCTTGCCGTATTTCGCCTTGTAAGCTTCGACGAACGTTTTGTTTTCCGGCGTGTCGACGGTCTGGTAATAGTTCCAGGACGCGTAGTGGCCGGCCAGCAGGTCGGCGCCGATGCCCCGGATTTCCTCTTCCGCCACGCTGACGGACAGGACCGGAATGTCCTTCGCCGTGATGCCCGCATCCTTGAGTTGCTTGAAGAACGCCACGTTGCTGTCGCCGTTCAGCGTATTGAAGATGACGTCGGGTTTGGCGCTTTTGATTTTGCTGATGATGGTGCTGTAATCGGTATGGCCGAGCGGGGTGTATTCCTCGGCGACCGTTTCGCCGCCTTCCGCTTTGAGCTGGGCCTTGATGATTTTGTTGGCCGTCCGCGGGAAGACGTAGTCCGAACCCAGCAGGAACATTTTTTTGCCTTTGTTCTGAAGCAGCCAGGTGACCGCCGGGATAATCTGCTGGTTTGTGGTGGCTCCGGTGTAGACGATGTTCGGAGAAGTTTCCAGGCCCTCGTATTGGACCGGGTAGAACAGCAGGCCTTTATTCTGCTCGACGACCGGAAGCATCGCCTTGCGGCTTGCCGACGTCCATCCGCCGAACGTCACGGCGACCTGGTCTTTTTGGATCAGCTTTTTGATCTTCTCGGCGAATACTTGCGGGTCGGAGGCTCCGTCCTCGACGACCGGCTTCAATTTTTTGCCGAGCAGGCCGCCCGCCGCGTTGATCTCCTCGATCGCCATCATCGTGGCGTCTTTTACGGAGACTTCACTGATCGACATGGTGCCGGTCAGCGAATGGAGCACGCCGACCGGAATTTCCCCGCCCGATGCGGCCGCCGACGGCGCCGGCGAGCTGCCGCCTTCCGTTTGTTCGCTGGAGCCGCAGCCCGCGATGGTTACGGCCGCCGCCAGCGTCACCGCCAGGGCTGAGAACAGGTTTTTTCTCTTTTTCGTCATCGATCTCTCCACGCTCCCCACCGAATTGGTAATTGATGCAACTCCTATGTTAATCCTTAGGACATTATGTGTCAATATAGTTGACACTAAAACTGAAGGAATAATTTCGTTAATGTTCGGGTTTCGCTTGATAAATCGTCGGAAATGGTGTATTTATGAGTTATTCGTTGGTGTTTTCGTGAAGGTTTGTTGACATATCCCGGCGGTTCAGGGAAAGAAGTTGGGATGAAGGGGGTGTGCGCAGTAGAAAAATCCGAGCAGTTATGTCATTATATATAACATCATGACGTTTGGAGGAATACCCGCCATGCATGTAACCGAAAGAGAAAAAGAACGGCTGCTCATTACGGTCGCCGCCGATCTCGCGCGGCGCAGGCTCGCCCGGGGGTTGAAGCTCAACTATCCGGAAAGTCTGGCGCTGATCACATCGGAAATACTCGAAGGGGCCCGCGACGGGCAATCGGTGGCGCAACTGATGGCATACGGCGCGACGATTCTGACCCGGGACCAGGTGATGGAGGGCGTGCCGGAAATGATCCGCGAAGTGCAGGTCGAGGCGACGTTTCCCGACGGAACGAAGCTTGTGACCGTGCACCGGCCGATCCGGGGAGGGGAATCGGCGGAATGATACCGGGAGCGTACAGGGTGAAGCCCGGCGAGATCGAATTAAACGCCGGACGGAGGAGGACGCGGCTGACGGTGGCGAATCTGGGAGACCGTCCCGTGCAGGTCGGCTCGCACTATCATTTCTATGAAGTGAACCGGGAGCTGCGGTTCGACCGCGAAGCGGCGTTCGGCATGCGGCTCGATATCCCGGCCGGGACGGCGGTCCGGTTCGAGCCGGGCGAGTCGAAGCCGGTGGATCTCGTCGAGCTGGGCGGATCGCGGGCCGCGCACGGGATGAACGGATTGACCCGCGGCAACGCGGCGCAAGGCATGACGGAGGAGCTGCGGCAGCGGCTCAAGCAGTGGCAGGACGAAGGAGGCGTTGGAGCATGAGCCGCATCGAACGATCCGCTTATGCGGCGATGTTCGGCCCGACGGCGGGAGACGCCGTCCGGCTGGCGGATACGGAGCTGTGGGCGCAGATCGAGCATGATTTTACGGTGTACGGCGACGAATGCAAATTCGGCGGCGGCAAGGTCATCCGGGACGGCATGGGCCAAAACTCGCGGCTGACGAGAAGGGAGGGCGTGCTGGATACGGTGATCACGAACGCGGTCATCCTCGATCACTGGGGAATCGTCAAGGCGGATATCGGCATCCGGGACGGCCGCATCGCCGGCATCGGCAAGGCGGGCAACCCGGACACGATGGACGGCGTCAGCCCGAATCTGATCGTCGGGGCGAGCACGGAGGTGATCGCGGCCGAGGGCAAGATCGTCACGGCGGGCGGCATCGATACGCATATTCATTTTATATGCCCGCAGCAGATCGAAACCGCGCTCGCTTCGGGCGTCACGACGATGATCGGCGGCGGAACCGGTCCGGCGGCCGGCACGAACGCGACGACCTGCACCCCCGGCGCCTGGCATATCGAACGCATGCTGGAGGCGGCGGAGGCGTTCCCGATGAACATCGGCTTTCTCGGCAAAGGCAACGCTTCTTATCCGGAGCCGCTGGCGGAGCAGGTCGAGGCCGGAGCGATCGGCCTGAAGCTGCACGAAGACTGGGGGACGACGCCTGAAGCGATCGACGTCTGCCTGTCGGTCGCGGACATGTACGACGTCCAGGTGGCGATCCATACCGATACGCTGAACGAAGCGGGTTTTGTCGAGGATACGCTGCGCGCGTTCAAAGGGCGCACGATTCATACGTACCATACGGAAGGAGCGGGCGGCGGGCATGCGCCCGACATTATCCGCGCCGCGGGCGAACTTAACGTCCTGCCTTCGTCCACGAACCCGACGCGTCCGTTCACGGTTAATACGATCGAGGAGCATCTCGACATGCTGATGGTCTGCCACCATCTGGACAGCCGCATTCCGGAGGATGTCGCCTTCGCGGATTCGCGCATCCGTCCGGAAACGATCGCGGCGGAGGACATTTTGCACGATCTCGGCGTATTCAGCATGATCAGCTCGGACTCTCAGGCGATGGGGCGGGTCGGCGAGGTCATCATCCGGACGTGGCAGACGGCGGACAAGATGAAGAGGCAGCGGGGTCCGCTTCCTCCCGACACGGCGGAGCACGACAATTTCCGGATCAAGCGGTATATCGCCAAATATACGATCAACCCCGCGATCGCGCACGGCATCAGCCACCTGGTCGGTTCCGTCGAGGTGGGCAAGTGGGCGGATCTGGTGCTGTGGAGCCCGGCTTTTTTCGGCGTCAAGCCGGAGCTGGTGCTGAAGGGAGGTATTATCGCTTACGCCCAGATGGGCGATCCGAACGCGTCTATCCCGACGCCTCAGCCGGTGTACGGCCGTCCGATGTTCGGCGCGTACGGCAAGGCGGTCGAACGCGGCAGCCTGACGTTTGTCTCGCAAGCGGCTTACGATCTCGGCGTGCATACGCGCCTCAAGCTCGGCAAGCGGATCGAGCCGGTGCGCGGCTGCCGGTCGGTCACGAAGAAACATATGATTCACAACGACGCGACGCCTCGGCTTGAAGTCAACCCGGAGACGTACGAGGTCCGTGTCGACGGAGAGCCGGTCACCTGCGAGCCGGCGGAGGTGCTGCCGATGGCGCAGCGGTATTTCTTATTTTGACGCCGGGCCGGCAGGGGACGGACGGAGGTCCGGTCCGTCCGGGATGGCTGGCGTTCGTCCAACTGCTCGACTCGGCGCTTCCGGTGGGCGCGTTCGCCCATTCGTTCGGGCTGGAGACGCTGGTACAGGACGGCGAGCTCCGGGACAGCGCCTCGCTTGAAGCGTATATCCGCGCGATGCTGACGCACAATTGGGCGACGGCGGACGCTCTCGCGGTCAAGGCGGTTTACGCCTACGGCGCGTCCGGGGACTGGGAGAGCGTGTTCAGGCTCGACCAAGAGCTTCACCTCGCCCGGACGGCTTCGGAGACGCGCGTCGGCATGGCGAAGCTCGGGCGACGGCTGCTGCAGCTCGTGCGGGAGATGCATCCGGCGATCGACTGGTCGGAGCTCGGGGACGCCGTATCGGCGGGACGCTGTCCGGGCGCGTTTCCGACCGTGTTCGGCTACGCGGCTTACCGGCTCGGCGTCGACAGGCGCACGGCCGGCGAAGGCTATCTGTACGCCTGCGTCGTGAACGCGGTCGGCAGCGCGCTGAGGCTGATGGCGATCGGCCAGACGGAGGGGCAGCGGCTGATCGCCGCCTTGCTGCCTGCGGTATCCGAAGCCTGGGCGACGGCCGAAACGCTCGACCCGTTCGACTGGCGCATGTCCACTCCGCTCGCCGACCTCGCGATGATGCGGCATGAGCGTTTGTATTCGAGGCTGTTTATGTCTTAGCGGCTTCGATTTCCATAATCAATGGCGAGATTGCGCCAAGGAGGAATGTTAGATGTGCCAAGGAGGCCATCATCACCATCATCATCACGAATGGGAGACGCCCGCGATCGCCAAGCGGCGGGACCGGGCGGTGCGCATCGGCATCGGCGGTCCGGTCGGCTCCGGCAAAACGGCGCTCGTGGAGAAGCTGTCGGCCGCGTTGAAGAACAAATTCAGCGTGGCTGTGATCACGAACGACATTTATACGAAGGAAGACGCGCGTATTCTCCTGAACACCGGCGTGCTGCCCGAAGAGAGAATTATCGGCGTCGAGACGGGCGGATGCCCGCATACCGCGATCCGCGAGGACGCATCCATGAACTTCGAAGCGGTCGATGAGCTGCAGCGGCGTTTTCCCGATCTCGACCTGATCTTTATCGAGAGCGGCGGAGACAATCTGGCGGCGGCCTTCAGCCCGGAGCTGGTGGACCGGTTCATCTATATCATCGACGTCGCCCAAGGGGAGAAGATCCCGCGCAAGGGCGGTCCGGGCATTACGCGCTCGGATTATCTCGTCATTAATAAAATCGATCTTGCGCCGCATGTCGGAGCCAGCCTGCAGGTGATGGAGGAGGATACGCTGCGGATGCGCGGATCGCGCCCGTATACGTTCACCAATCTGTTCACCGGGGAAGGACTGGATCGGCTGACGTCGTGGATCGAAGCGGAAATGCGCAGCGGAGAACACGTCCATGCCTGAGACGGTTGCGGCGCTGCGGGCGCGGTTCGTCAAGCGGGGGCGCGTCACGGAGCTGGCGGCCAGCTTCGCACGGTCGCCGCTCAAGCTGGCCAAGACGTTCGAGCTGGCCGGCGGGCAAGCGGGGGTTATCGTCATGGATTGCTCGCCGGGCATGATGGCGGGCGACCGGTACGAGCAGACGTGGGAGATCGGTCCGGAAGCTTCCGTCAAGGTCGGGAGCCAGTCGTTCACGAAGGTGCATCCGTCCGGCGGCCGTCCGAGCGTGCAGCGGCTGAGGTTCAAGGTCGAACGCGGCGCGCTGCTGGAATGGATGCCGGAGCCGCTGATGCTGTACGACGGCGCGATCCTCGACAGCGAATGCACGCTGGAACTGGCGGAAGGCGCGGCGGCTGTGATGATGGACGTGGTCTGTCCGGGCCGCTCGCTGCGCGGGGAGACGTTCCGGTACGAGCGGTTCGACAGCCGCATGACCGTGACGGACCCGTCCGGCGGGACGATCTACTGCAGCCGCCAGCGCATGGAGCCGGCCCGCCAGCATCTGACTTCGCCCGCCGTATGGGGCAGCTTCACGCATATGGGCTCGCTGTGGATCTTCTCCGACCGGCTGCGTCCGGAGCACGGCGAGTGGCTGCACCGCGCCGCCGAACGCGTCAGCGGCCTGCTGCCCGGCAGCATGCCGCCGCCGTCCGGCGGCATCGCCGGCGCGAGCCGCTCCGTCGAGCCGGCGGGACGCCTGCTGGCGGGCGCCAGCACGCTGGAGCGGCGCGGGCTGGTGCTGCAGGCGCTCGGCACCAACGCGTGGGAGATCCGCGCGGCGCTCGCCGCCGCCTGGTCGGAGCTGCGCGGGGAGCTGACGCGGGAGTTGGGGCAGGGGCGCCCGGCCTCGGACCGAGCCGGGCAGGCCGGCGGATGACGGCAGATGTCATCCGCCGGCCTGCTTTTTTGCGTTGGCGGCCGCGTGAGGGCTGCCCCGCTCGTAGCAAGTCGAAAAAATCGACTTGCCACCGCCGGAAGCGGCCCGTTCATCACATGTTGGCAAAATAAAGGGAATAGTTGCATGCGCGTCGAAAGAATACTCCAGGCAAAACACAAATAAAACCGGGAGTTGAGCATGCAGGATGGCATCAAGACGTTTCTGGAGCAAGTGGCTTGTATGGGCAAGCATCGCCGCCATGCTGGCGCTGGCGGGATGTCAATCGGTTAACGGACTCGACCTGAACCAAGCGTGGATCAAATCCGCGACCGCAACCTCGCTGGAGGCAAGCGGCAGTTGGACTATCGACATGGATATCGACGAGGACGCGGATGTGACGCCCGAGACAAGAAAAGAGCTGGAAGGGCTGAAGCGCCTGCTGCCCATCACGCTGGAGCTGACCCACGTCAAGCAGCAGGATGAGCGGCATCTGTCGGCGGAAGGCGCGTTCGCGCTTGCCAAAGGCAAAATTCCGTTTCGCCTGGCGGTGACGCCGGAGGCGGTCTCGCTGTCGGCGGAAGGCGTCGCCAAGCCGCTTCTGCTGGAGTTGGACGAGACGGCTGGGTTTGGGACGGCCGCAAGCCTGCTCGACGGAGGGATCGGCCCGCTGGGCGGCGGCAAGGACGCGAGAGAACTCCTGCAAAACAAGGAGCTGCAGCAGGCGCTGGCCGGGTTTGTCGTGCGCAACCTGCCGAATCCGGGCAAGCTGACGGCGGAGCCGGTCAACGGCACGGTGCACGGAGAGAACTTGCCGCTGTACAAGGTGCAAGCGGAGATCGGCCTGGAGGAATTGCAGAAGCTGCTGCGCGCGTTCCTGCTCCGGCTCGCGCAGGACGACCAGGGCATGAAGGAAGTGATCGCCCTTTACTATGACGCGTTGAAACCCGTTTTCGATGCCGCGGCGGCCGACGAGGACGCGGAGGATGAAGAGTTGGGCCTCGACGTGTTCGGCGGCGGGATGAACGCGCTTCTGAACGACAAAGAAGTCGCCGTCGAATTTTTGCACGGGACGATCAAGGCCGGTCTGGCGCTTGTTCTGTCGGAGTTGGGCGCTTCGGAGAACAATCCGTCGCTGCCGTTCGGCAAAGGCACCGAACTGAAGGCGGAGCTGTACGTGGACCGCAATCTGCACATCCGCAAGACGAATTACGATCTGACGCTGAAAGCTCCGGACGGAGCGGGCTCGGACGGCGTATCGGCGATTCGCGTTACGGGCTCGATGGAGACTTGGAACGTCGGCGGCGCGGTTAAAGCCGGCGAGCCGGAGACCGAAGGGGCCGTGTCCGTCGCCGACCTGGACGACGCGTCCGGACTGCTGGACGAGAACAGCCTGCTGTACGACGTGCTGAAAAACGATTTGTACGCGTTCAAGCAGGAGGCGTCCTTCTATTTCTTCCTGCCGGACAAATCGTACAATCCCGACTTCACCGTCCCCTACATCGAAGACGGGACGACGATGGTTCCGGTCACAGGCTTCGCCGACCGCCTCGGCATGAGCGTGGCGTGGAATCCGGACAAACGGACCGTAACAGTCACCGACCCCCGGACGGAAAGCGTCCTGGAGCTTTACGCCGGCAGCGGCGAGGCGCTGCTGAACGGCAAGCCTTATCGGCTGGCGCTTCCGGCCGTGATCCGGGACGGAACGACATACGCTCCGCTCAAGTCGCTGGCGGACGCGTTCGGCTTCGAGACGATCTGGGACGAAGAAACCGAAACGATCACGATTATCCGGTATTGAAACCGAGGGCGATAACGTTATTTTGATCCATTCGTCCGCTATCTTGACTTGTTGGCGCGATGGCGGTTCCGCGGCGGAAAAATGAAGTATAATCGGGTCATCGGACATGACGCATGGGGAGCGAGACACGATGAAACGATGGGATTTGCCGATCGCCCGCAATCCGCTGCGGACGAAGGACGATATGCGGCTGGCGTTCGCTCAGCTTGTTGATCCGCTTCAGCCCTATTACAGCGCGGGATCGGCGCGTTTATGCCTCGGCCATACCGGAACAAGCTATTCGGCCGACGTCGCGGGCCTCGAAGGGTTCTCGCGCGTCCTGTGGGGACTCGTGCCGCTAATCGCCGGCGGCGGCGAATCCTTCGCTTGGGAGCGCTTCGCGCAAGGCCTTCGCCACGGCCCCGACCCGGCTCATCCGGAGTATTGGGGCGATGCGGCCGACTACGATCAGCGGCTGGTCGAGATGGCCGCGTTCGGATTGGCGCTGGCGCTGATCCCGGAGCGAATCAAGGCCGAGCTGACCGGCGGCGAATTGGAACGGCTGCACAAATGGCTGGATCAGATCACCGACCGCGCGTTGTGGGATTGCAACTGGCTGTTTTTCCGCGTGATGGTGCAGATGGGATTCAAAAAAGCGGGTCTTCCCCACGACCGGCGCAAAATGGAACGGACGCTGGACGAACTGGAACGATTTTATCTGGAAGACGGCTGGTATGCGGACGGGGCGGGCGGCCACAGCGATTATTACGTGCCGTTTGCGTTCCATTACTACGGGTTGCTCTACGCGAAGCTGATGGAGGACGACGATCCGGGGCGGTCCCGTCTGTACAAGGACAGAGCGGCGGCGTTCGCCAAGTCGTTTATCCACTGGTTCGCCGCGGACGGACAAGGGCTTCCGTACGGCAGAAGCTTGACGTACCGCTTCTCGCAGTCCGCGTTCTGGAGCGCGCTGGCATACGCGGGCGTCGAGCCTTATCCGATGGGCGTCATAAAGGGGCTGATTCTGCGCAATCTGCGCTGGTGGTTCGCCCAGCCGATCTTCCAGCCGGACGGCACGTTGACGATCGGCTACGCCTATCCGAATCTGGTTATGGCGGAAAACTACAATTCGCCTTGCTCTCCTTATTGGGCGCTGAAAAGTTTCCTGCCGCTGGCGCTTCCGGACGATCATCCGTTCTGGACGGCGGAGGAGACGGAGCTGCCGCAACTGGAGCGATGCGTCGAGCAGAAGGCCGCGCATCTGGTCGTCTGCCGGCCGGCGGATTCGTCCCATGTCCTGGCCTTCAACACGGGACACTTGTCCACGAACGAGCATACGCACACTTCCGCCAAATACGAGAAGTTCGTCTACTCCACGGCGTTCGGCTTCAGCGTCCCGAGAGCCGAATGGGGACTGGCGCAAGGCGCGTTCGATTCCATGCTCGCGCTGAGCGAAGGGGATCACCTGTACCGGGTGAAACGCAAATGCGAGGAGACCCGCATCGACGGCGGCGTCCTGTATGCCCGCTGGAAGCCGTGGGCCGATGTCGAGGTCGAGACGTGGCTCGTGCCGGGCATCCCTTGGCATGTCCGGGTGCATCGCATCTCCACGGCCCGCCGGCTGGACGCGGCCGACGGCGGATTCGCGCTGGGCATCGACGCGGGGCGGCTTGATCTGAGACGCGGCGAAGACGTGCGTTCGGCATTCGCGTCCAACGCGCTGGGAACGAGCGGTATCGCCTGTCTGTACGGCGACGGCCGGGCCGATCTCGTATACCCGAACGCCAATACCAACCTCCTGCATCCGCGGACCGTGATCCCGAGCGTACGCGCGTCCGTCGCGCCGGGCATCGCGGTGATCGCAACGGCGGTATGCGGCATGCCGGGGAACGGGACATCGTCCGCAAGGCTGGAGGACGCCCCGCGCGCGGTCGAGCGGGACGGCGAACTGCTCGTATACGCTGGAGACGGAGACGAGCCTGTCCTGCGGGTCCGCCTGCCGCAAGAGCATCCGGATACTCGCTCCGGTTCGAGTCAGCCGTCCTAAGCGCTCTCGAACGCGAGAAAGGAGCTGTCTCAACAGGTCGTAAACGAACCTGGAGAGACAGCTCTTGTTTTTTGGCTCCGGAACGGAGAAAACGTTCGGAGAGCGGTGGCCATTTGCGAGAGCCGGGGGCGGCGCTTACTTCGATGTCTGCGGTTCATTTTCGACGCCTACGGCAACTTCGATGGCTGCGGCCCAATCCGACGCTGCGGCCATTTAAACGCTTACGGCATATTTCACAGTCTGCATCCTCTTTCGGCGGCAGGGAATAACATGGGGCGGTGGCACGACGTCCCTTTGCGCATCCTATCTGATAAAAAATATCGTTATCAAGGCCGTACCGCGGCTTCCGTATGCGAATAGCGATACAAAATATCGCTATCGTCCAGCAGTTGGCTCGAAAAACCGGAAAATCGGGCCATTAACGATATTTGGTATCGCTAATCTCGACGGAGGGCGGCAAATTTTCGGCTGTAGCGATAAAAATTATTGCTACGCCCGCCCCAGCCGGCCAACCGATAAAAACAGGAGCCCGGGAGTATGTGTAAACAAATAAAAGGCCAGCGAATGCGGCGTTTGCAGCGAATGCGGCGATTGGGGCGCTTTCGACGAATGCGGTGCTTTCGGCCGCGACGGCTGCCAAAGGCGAACTTGGAGGCCGGATGGCAGTCGCCTGCCGGTCGCTTGCGCAAGAAATCGGCCGTAGACGGGACAAGAAATGGCGGTGTACGGGCCAACCCATGCACCGCCATTTCGTTTGCGCGCACACAGCCCCTTCTTCATTTGCGCCTATGCGGCGCTTCGGAGGCTTTGCTACTTCTTCTGGCGTCCGCGATATTCCAACGGCGTATGGCCGGTCGCGCTCTTGAACGTCTTGATGAAGTAGCTCTGATTGTCGTAGCCGAGCATCTCGCAGATGCGGTTGACGGAGAGATTCGTCTGATCGAGCAGCTCCTTGGCCCGCTCCATCTTCATCCGCGTGACGTATTCGATAAACGTCTCGCCCGTCTCCTTCTTGAACAGCCGGCTGAAGTAGCTCGGATTCAAGTGAAGATGCCCCGCGATCTCCTCCAGTGCGATTTTCTTGTGCAGATGCTGCGAGACGTAGTGCTGGGCATCCAGCACCTCGCTGCGGGTGCTCATCTCCAGGATGCCTCCCGCCACGGGAACCGCCTCGCGGAAATACGCGATCAGCCAGTCCTGAAGCTGCGCCAGCGAGTCCATCTCCAGAATTTCCTTGTGCAGCACGTCTACCGTGTAGTAGGAACGGAACTGCTGCAGCGACTGCAGCTTGAGCTTCAGGTCCAGCAGCAGCTTGAGCGTCCAATCCTTCACCGTGTCGGGCGGGAATTGGCGCTCCCGGATAAAGGACATCCACTTCGCGACGGTCGGCTCGACGGCGGAAGTCCGCTTGTCGATCAGCATGTCGCGGAACTCCTCGCTGGCCTGCGCATACCAGGAATAGAGATCGTCCCGGGAAAATTCGATCCTCCCGATCCGTTCGATCGCGCCTTCCGCCATATAAAAGCGCTGGCCGTTGTCGTCCAGCAGGGCATGCAGCGACGACTTCAACTCGGAGGGCGAAGCGCACAAATCGCCGATGCGGAACGCATACGAGACGCGAATCGTCCGGCAGAGGGCTGCCTGCAACCTGCGGACGACGGCTGCGGCGCGGTCGTACATATTCACCTTGAGGCTGGGCAGGTGGGGGAACAGCAGCACAAACCGCCTGTCGTCGTAGAAAAAATGAACGCCCCGCGGGTCCGCCTCGCGCAGCATCTCCTCCAGGACGTTGTCCACGGCGAACCGCAGCACGTCGCCGGACAAATAACGGCGGATGGCGTCCGGGTAACGGTCGATCGCGCCCAGAACGGGCAGGCAGGCGCCCCCTTCGAGCGACAAGCCGTAAGAAGCCGCTTCCGCAAACCACTCGTCCTTCCGGAGGATCGGCTCGCGGACCGTCTTGCGGATGAAGCGGGACTTCAGCTCCATCCGGTTGCGGTCGACGAGATGCTGAAGCTGCCGGCGGTGGCGGTCCATCTGGCGCTCCTGGTCCAGCTCCGCGCGGAACTGCTTCAGCAGCCGGATCAGATCCGCGGGATCAAGCGTTTCCTTTAATATATAATCCTGCACGTTGAGCTTGAGCGCTTGCTGCGCGTAGTGGAACTCGTTATGGCAAGAGAGGATGGCCACTTTCATTGCCGGCCGCTTTTCCTTGAGCGCCTTGATCAGCTCCAAGCCGTTCAGGCGGGGCATGCCGATATCGGTGATGAGGATGTCGGGCGCGCCCTCGGCGTCGGCCCGCTCCAGCGCGGCTTCGCCGTTTTCCAGCGTGCCGCTCAAGGCCAAGCCCAGCTCCTCCCAAGGGATCGCTTCGGACAGCAGCTCCAGCACGGGATAGTCGTCGTCGACCAGCATGACGTTATACATCGTTCCGTTGCACCTCCTGTCGCGGGATCGACATGGCGACGCGCGTTCCCCGGCCCGGCTCGCTGTCGATCGTCATGCGGAACCGGGCGCCGAAGATGATCGCCATCCGTTCGCTGACGTTGCGCAAGCCGATGCTCGAAAATCCGCGGTGCTCGGCCCCCGGCAATTCCCCGGCTCCGTCAGCTCCGTCGGCTTCATCGACCCCGCCGGGTTCGCCCCCGGACAGCTCCGGCCGGCGGGAGACGTCCGCGCGAAGCCGCTCCAGCGTCTCGGCGGACATGCCCTCGCCGTCGTCCTCGACCACGATCTCGACGGTGTCGCCTTCGATCCGCGCCGTTACCCCGATCGTGCCGGGGCCCTGCTGCAAGCCGTGAATCATCGCGTTTTCGATGATCGGCTGCAGCATGAACCGGGGAACCTTCTGCAGGAACACGTCGGCGGAGATGTCCAGGCGCAGCTCGGCCTTCTCCTTCTGGCGCATATTCATCAGCAGGACGTAATCGGCGGCGATCTCGATCTCCTCGTGCAGCGTGATCATTTCCTTGTTCCGTTCAATCGTCATGCGCAGCAGCTTGGAGAGAGAGGCGATCATCTCGGCGCTCTCGCGGTCCCCCTTGCGCAGCACCTTCATACGGATCGAATTCAGCACGTTAAACAGGAAATGCGGGTTGATCTGCGCCTGCAGCATGTCCAGCTCGGCTTTGCGTTTGCGCGCTTGCTGCAGCGTAATCTCGCGGATCATCTCTCCCACCCGGTCGAGCATCTGATCCAGCGACGCTCCCAGGGAGCCGATCTCGTCCCGGCTGCGGATGCCCGAGCGCACGTCCAGATTGCCCCGCTGCACGGAAGCGGCGACACGGCCGAGCTTCACGAGCGGCTTGGTGAACGTCTGGATGAGATAGACGAGCAGCATGAGGAACAGGCAGAACAGGACGATCAGCAGCAGAAACACGCTGTTGAAGATGCCGGTAATGTTGGCGGTGGCCTGCCCGTAGGGCAAAAGCGAGACAAGCTCCCAACCGCCGTAGGCGATCGGGCGCCGCGTCAGCAAATAACGCTCGCCGTCCAGCTCCAGCACGTTCGAGTTTCCGTCGGCGGCCTGCAGATACTCCAGCCGTTCGCCGATCCGATGCGGATCTTTGTGGGATAAGATCCGGCCTTCCTCGTCGACCAGCATCATCTCCTGGCCGACGGCAAGGTTCCGGAATATTTTATTGATGCGGCTTTCGAGCATCGTGACCACGACGTAGCCGTAAATTTGCGAGGCATCGGAGCCGATGCGCAGCGTCCGGCCGATCGAGATCTGGTACGGGTGATTCGTTTTTTCGGTCATGTATACGGTCGGCCGGGTCTTCGCCCAATACGTGCTGAGCCCGCTAAAGGTCCGGAGTTCGCGGAACCAGGGCTCCTCGAACAGCAAGCGGGGGTCATATTCGTAGACGGGATAGCTGGTGAAATACCGGCCGTCGGGCTGCAGAATCGTCACGAACACCTGCTCGCCCACGCTGGAGATGTTGTCGATCTTGCTGAGCAGCCGGAGCCGTTCGCTCAGCTCGTCTCCGCCGTTGCCGAACGCCAGCGCCTTCAGCGTGGCGTTGATCTCGGAGTCGTTCTGGATATAGTTGGCGACATAGAGCATGTATTGCAGCAGATTGGAGACGTAGCCGTCCGCCAGGGCGAGCGATTCCTGCGCGTTGGAGACGGCCTGGTCCTTGACCGCGTCGCGGGTCAAATATCCGGACACCGCCAGAGTCAGACAGGTAGGCAGCAGAATGCAGGCAACGGAGACCGCGATCAGCTTCTGCCGGAACGAAAGCCCGGAGTAGGCGCGCAGGCGGAAGGGTCTCATGGGCTGGCCTCCTTTTCGTGCGGGATTGCGGCCGGCGCTGCGGCATAACGGGAAAAGAGGGCGGGAATCCGCCCCCTTGCTCTACTATTGAATTATTTTTTGTTGGCGTCAATCAGTTTTTGCGTCCGCTCCTGCGATTTTTTGATCATCGTGTCGATGTCCTGCTTCCCGAGGATGAGCAGCTCGAATTCTTCGTTAATCGCTTTGTAGATCTCCGCCTGGAACGTAACCGGCGGAATGATCTTGGACGATTTGGCTCCGGACAGCACGGCGATCAGCGACGTTTTGTCGACTTTCTCCGGCGTCTTCGTGCCGCTCAGGATCGTGTCGATCAGTTGGGCCAAGTCTTCGTTCGATACCTTTTTCCAGGACGGGACGTTTTTCGCCTGAACGATCTGGCCTTCGGTCGTATACCAGCGCAGGAACGTGTACACTTCGTCCTTATGCTTCGACTTCGCGGCCATCGCCATGTAGTCGGTCGTGACCGGAGCGAATCCGGACGGGTCGGAAGGCGAGTTTTTCGGAATCGGCGCAACCGCGACTTCGAAGTTCAGCGGGAATTGATCCGTGCCGCCCAGCTCCGTGTTCATCCAGCTTCCGATGACGATCATGCTGGTGGATTGGTTGAAGAATTGCGCGCGGTAATGCAGCTTCTGCGACAGCATCTCGGCATAAGGCGTCGCCGATTGGTCCTCCTTCTCCATCTTCACGCGCATCTCGACCGATTTGCGGAACAGCGGGCTGTCCAGGTTGGACGTGCCGTCGGCTTTGAGGAAGTCCGCGTTCTCTTCCTGATTGACGAGCCCCAGCTTCATGAATTCGAGCCAGCCGCCGTTTTGCGGACCGTGGAAATACGTGCCGTAACGGGTTTTGCCGTTTTCCGTCTTCGTCAGCTTTTTGGCGTAGTCCATGAATTCGTCCCAGGTCCAGTCCTTCGGCACTTCCAGACCGGCTTCCTTCAGGTGGGTTTTGTTCAGCAGCACGTACCACGGATTGAACTTGCCCGGCAGCGCGTAATATTTGCCGTTCATGAGCGTGTCGACTTTGTATTCGCTTGCAAAATCGACGCCTTCTTTTTGCAGGAAAGGGTCAAGCGGCTCGACCATCCCAAGGCCGACGCGCTGCGCGTAAGCGGCGGCATCGCTGAACATCAGGATGTCCATCTGTTCGCCCGAAGCGGCCGCGAGATCGAGCTTTTTCGTCGCTTCCTGCGTATCTCCTTTTTCGCTCAGGCCGATTACTTCCACTTTGATGTTCGGGTATTTTTGCTCGAAAGCGGCGATCGTCTTCTTCCAGTTGTAAGATTGCTCGTTGCCGTACGTGTGAAGCTTGAGCGTAACCGGCTCCTTGTTCGCGCCTGCTGTCGGCGAGGAAGAGCTTTCCCCGTCGTCATTGGAGCCGCAAGCGGTCAAGGCGGACGCGGCGATCATGGCCGCCGCCAATCCCAGTACCCACTTTTTGTCGTTCACAAGAACCCCTCCCGAAGATCATTCTCAAATGAGTGCGTTCCAACCGAGAAGAATCATAACAAGCCGCGAAAGCAAAAAGATGCGATAATATTTACCGAAACCAAAATTTTTTTACATGTTTGTGATCGAAATCCTGTTATCCTTTGACCCCGCCCAGCGCGATGCCTTCGATGACGTTTTTCTGGCCGATGATGAAAATAATCAGCAGCGGCAGGATGGCGGATACGGAGCCGGCCATGATCAGCGAGTAAAATTCGCCGTTGATGCTGGAAAATTTCTGGATGCCGAGCTGAATCGTATACAGCTTGTCGGTCCGCAGGAAAATCAGCGGGTTCTGGTAATCGTTCCATGTCCAGATGAAGCGCAGGATCGCGTAGGTGGCGACGGCCGGCCGAACCAGCGGCAAGGCGATCGTGAAAAACGTGCGGAAGTGGCCCGCGCCGTCGATTTTGGCCGACTCGATATATTCGTTGTGGATGCCCATAAAAAACTGGCGAAGCATAAACGTTCCCAGCACGCTGAAGCTGCCGAGCAGAATCAGGCCGAGATGGCTGTCGAACAAGCCGACCCAGCGGTACAAAATAAACTGCGGCACGAGAATCGCCTGCTGCGGCACCATGTAGGTCGCAAGCACGATCAGGAACAGCCAGCGGCCGGCCGAGAACTGCACCTTGGAAAAGCCGTAAGCGGCAAGCGCCGACACGAGGCAGGACAGCAGCGTCGTCAGCAGCGAAACTTTGATCGAGTTCCAGTAATACGCGGAGAAGGGGTGGTTCCCCATCCAGACTTCCTTATAGTTGGCGATTGCGTTCCAATGCTTCGGAATCCATTCGATCGGGTAGTTGAACACGTCCTGCTCCGGTTTGAACGACGACGACAGCATCCAGATGAAGGGCAGCAGGAACAGGATGCCCAACGCGAACATAACGGCGGTGAGCAGCAGCTTGCGGATATCGATGCGTTCGGTCACGAGCCGGTCTCCTTTCTGCACGGATTAGTAGTTGACCCATTTTTTCTGGCCGATCCACTGCAGGCCGGTAATGGCCAGCACGCAGAGGAACAGGATGGCGGCGATGGACGAAGCGTAGCCGATGCGCAGATTGACGAACGCCGTCTCGTACAAATACCACACCATCACCGACGTCGAACGCGCCGGGCCGCCTTGCGTCAGCGTCGCGATCAGGTCGAACACCTTGAACGAAGAGATGATGCCCGTGACCAGCAGGAAAAACGACGTCGGCGACAGCATCGGCAGGGTGATGTTCGTGAATTTCGCCCAGCCGCCCGCGCCGTCGATGTCGGCGGCTTCGTACAGATCCCTCGGAATGGACTGAAGACCGGCCAGATAGACGATCAGGTTGAAGCCGATCGAGATCCAGACGGAGATCATCATAACCGAGACCAGCGCCCAGTTCGGGTCGGCGATCCACATCGGCGGTTGGTTGAAGCCGATCGAGCGCAGGAACTGGTTGACCGGCCCGGAGGACGGGTGGAACAGCACTTGCCAGACGATGGCGACCGCGACGACGCTGGAGATGTAAGGCATGAAGTACACGACTTTAAAGAAGCTTTTGAAATAGACGCGCTTGTTGATTAATACCGCCAGCAGCAGCGCCAGCGCCATATAGACCGGAACGGTCAGCAGGAAAATCGCGTTGTTGCGCAGCGACTTGAGGAACACCTCGTCCCGGAACAGCTTCGTGAAATTGTCGAAGCCGGCCATCTTGAGTCCGTCCAAGCCGGCGACAAAGTTCCAGTCCGTAAAGCTGAGGAAAAACGTGGCGACGATCGGAATCAGCGTCAGCACGGTGACGCCGATCAGCATCGGACCGACGAACAGCCAGCCGGCCAGCTCCTCCTTCAGCCGGAGTTTGCCAGTGCCTTGTTTCATGGAGCTCACCTCGGTTTGGTTTTGCGATGCTTTACATTATAGGCAATCCCTCCGTCCGCTTCTTAACAGTATCTTGATCAATCTGCAACTATTTTGACTCGTTCGCTTGGCGGGTAAAAATAAGAGGCCAACGCGTAAAAATAATGCATGGCGCCGGAAGCGCCGGCCCTATAAAGTAGAGTCAGCAGGGTCCGAGGCTGAAGTCCGATCCGGGAGGGGAACCGGTTTGAATCATTGGAACATCGGCATGGAAAAAATCCGGCTTGCGCTGGACGCGAAGGATGGCGGAGGCTGCCTGACGATTCGCGGCGAAGGGGAGGCGGCGTGCCGGCGCCGCATTCTGGAGGGCGAAGCGTACCGGCCGATGCTGGACGCGATCCGCGCGGAAGCGCGCAGACTGTCGGAGACGGAGGCTCCCGCGCTGCCGTATTCGCTGTTCAAGCTGTTCAAGGAGCAGGGAACGCGGCTCGAATACGAGCGCCCCTACTTCGAGCGGCGGAGGCGGCTGAACACGTACGCGCTGCTGGCGTGGCTGGAACCCGGCGAAGAGGCGCACGCCCGCGAGCTGGCCGATATCGTCTGGCTGATCTGCGACGAGTATTCCTGGTGCTTGCCCGCCCATATCCGGGAGAACGACCCGCTCACGGTCGATCTGTTCGCGGCCGAGACGGCGTTCGCGCTGGCCGAGATCGTCAGCCTGGCGGGGCCGCTGCTGCCGGAGCCCGTCGCCGTCCGGGCCCGGCGCGAAGTGCGCCGCCGCGTGCTGGAGCCGTACCTGTACGGCGGTCCGTGGGCGTGGGAGCGGTCGACGCACAACTGGGCGGCCGTATGCGCCGGTTCGGTCGGAGCGGCGGCGCTCCATCTGCTGGACGACCGCGACGAGCTGGCGGCCGTCGTCGACCGGGTGCTGTCGGCGATGTCGAGCTTCCTGGACGGATACAGCGACGACGGCGTCTGTCCGGAGGGGTTCGGGTATTGGACCTACGGCTTCGGATTTTTCGTTTATTTCGCCGATCTGCTCGGCAAGGCGACGGGGGGCCGGCTCGACCTGTTCTCGCTGCCGAAGATCGGGAAGATCGCGGCGTTCCCGCAAATCTGCTTCCTGAGCGGCGCGGCCGTGGCGAACTTCTCGGACGCGCTTCCGGAATACCGCGTGCAGCCGGGCTTGCTGCATTATTTGGCGGGCGTGTTCGAGGGTTTGCCCGTTCCGGGCCCGGAGCTGTACGCCCGTTACACGGACGACCCCTGCAGCCGTTGGGCGCACGCGTTCCGCGATCTCGTTTGGACGGCACCGGAGGCCGGAGGAAGCGGCGGCTGGCCCGACTTGAGCCGGTATATGCCGGACGCCCAGTGGCTGGTCTCTCGCCTCGCCGCCGGTGGGCGGACGTACGCGTTCGCGGCGAAGGGCGGGCATAACGACGAGCCGCACAACCACAACGACCTCGGCCACTTCCTGCTGCATACGGACGGCGAGACGGTGCTGCACGATCTGGGCTGCGGCATGTACACGGCGGATTATTTCGGCGAACGCCGGTACGAATACGCCTGCAACGGCTCGCAGGGCCACTCCGTGCCGATCGTCGGCGGGGCGCTCCAGCAGCCGGGACGTTCGCGCAAAGCGCGCGTGCTCCGGGCGGAAGCGGGCGAGGGCGTTGCGGTCGATACGCTGGAGATGGACATCGCCGGCGCATACGATGCGGACGGGCTCAAGTCGTGGGTGCGCCGGTTCGAGTGGGACAAGACGGCGCAGCCGCCCGCGCTGCGGTTGAGCGACCGCTACGAGATGAGCGCGGCGCCGGACAGTGTGGTCGAGCGGTTCGTGACGCCTGCCCGTCCGGAGCGGACGGCGGACGGCGAGTTCCGTCTGACGGGACCGGAAGGCCGCGCCGCGCTGCGCCTGCGGTTCGACGCGTCGCTGCTGGAGCCGTCGGTGCGGGAAGCCGCCTTCGTCGACCACTTCGGCGGCAGAAGCGTCTATTACGAATTGGACTTCCGCCTGAACGCGCCCGGACAACGGGGAACGCTGCGGTTCGAGATGCAATTCGAGGACTGAAAGCGGCGGAGAAGAAACGAAACGACGAGGAGGAAACACGATGACGGGAGAGACGAAGCGGTGGGAGGACCGCGCCTGGCGGGACATCGCGGACAAGGTGGCGCGCACGAGCAGGCGGATCGGCGCGAACTTTCCGCACGCGAGCGTGGACGGACAATACAAGCTGGAGCCCGCCTCCTGGTGGACGGCAGGCTTCTGGCCGGGGCTGCTGTGGCTGCTCGTGCGGGACGGCGAGGACGCGGACGGACGGCTGCGCGGGTATGCCGAGCAATGCGAGAAGGCGCTGGACGAAGTGGTGCTCGGCTACGAGCGGCTGGACCACGACATCGGCTTCATGTGGACGCTGACGAGCCTGGCGCGATACAAGGTGACGGGCGAAGCCGACAGCCGCCGCCGCGCGCTGCTGGCCGCGAACCTGCTGCTCGGCCGGTTTAATATTCGGGGACGGTTCATCCGCGCGTGGAATCCGTGGCGGGAGGGCGATCGCAACGAAGGCTGGGCGATCATCGACTGCATGATGAACCTGCCGCTGTTGTTCTGGGCGTCGCGGGAGACGGGAGACCCGCGGTACGCGCATGCGGCCCGGGCCCACGCGGACACGGCGCTGGAGCACTTCGTCCGGCCGGACGGCTCGGTGTATCACATTGTGATCTTCGATCCGGAGACGGGCGAGCGCGTCGGAGCGGCCGGCGGCCAGGGGTGGTCCGAGCATTCGGCCTGGTCGCGCGGCACGTCGTGGGCGATCTACGGCTTTGCGCTGGCTTACCGGTATACGGGCGACGAGCGATATTTGAATGCGGCGAAACGGATCTCGCATTTCTTCCTCGCCAACCTGCCCGCCGACCACGTGCCGGTGTGGGATTTCCGCATTCCGGCGGACGTGCCGTCGTATCGCGATTCCTCGGCGGGTGCCTGCGCCGCAAGCGGCCTGCTGCTGATCGCCGAGCAGGTGCCGGAGCCGGAATCGGCGCTGTACCGCGACGCGGGCGAGCGCATCCTGCGCTCGCTGTACGAAAATTACGGCGCGTGGAACGACCCTGCTCAAGAGGGGTTGATCCTGCACGGGACGAGCCATTATCCCGAACGCAAAAACGTGGACGTGCCGCTTATTTACGGCGACTATTATTTCTCCGAAGGCATCGCCAAGCTGCGCGGCTCGCGCGAGTTGTTCTGGTAAGTGCGGGCCCGGCGCTGTTTCCGCCGGTTTGGAATAACCCGGTCCGGGGCAAGCCCATCCTATAGCTGATCGTCTGTCCGGCTTATGTCCGCCGACCCTCTCGACAATTTGATGAACTTCGTCCGGGGCCGGTTGTCAAACGTATCGGCGGTTGTTATGATGGATGAGATCAAGAACGCGCCGAGCGTTGCTTGAGCAGACATGTGGGGGTGACTTGCCTTGGATAAATCGTTGGCCGTCGACATGGCTTCGAATGCGGGAACCGTGGCGCGGGAACACACGGAGCCGTCGGCCGAATCCCGCAAGCCGACCTGGAGAGACTTTTACCAGTTGGCCAAACCGGGCATTTTATTTTCGAATTCGATCACCGTCTTCGGCGGTTTTTGGATAGCTTCCGGACAAACGGGCGAACGCATCGATTTTCTGCTGCTGTTGTGGACGCTGCTCGGCAGCGCCCTGGTGATGGCGTCGGGCTGCGTATTAAACAACTATTTGGACCGGGATCTCGACAAGCTGATGACCCGGACGCAAAAACGCGCGACCGCCCGGGGCGCCATCTCGCCCCGCGTCGTGATGTGGTACGGCATCACGCTCGGTGTGGTCGGACTCGGCGTGCTTTATCTGCTGGCCAATCCGCTCGCCGCGCTGCTGGGCTTCGCCGGATTGCTCGTATACGTCTGGGTGTACACGGCGTGGCTGAAGCGCACGTCGGTGTACAGCACGTCCATCGGGGGCATCTCGGGCGCGATCCCGCCGATGATCGGCTTTACGGCCGTATCGGGCGAACTCGGAGCGGGCGCCTGGATTCTGTTCCTGATCATGTTCCTGTGGCAGCCGCCGCACTTCTGGGCGCTCGGCATCCGCCGCAAGGAAGAGTACCGCGCCGCCGGCTATCCGCTGCTGCCGGTCGTACAGGGCAACCATGCGACCAAGCTGGCGATGATGCGCTATACGATTATGCTGGTGCCCGGATCGCTGCTGCTTTACCTCTACGGATACGTGGGCGAGATTTATGTCATTGCGGCGACGATTCTCGGCATGATCTGGGTCGTGATGACGCTGCGCGGCTTCCAGGCGCAGGACGACGAAGCGTGGGCGCGCAAGATGTTCGTGTATTCCATCAATTATCTGACGCTGCTGTTCCTCGTCATGGTGATCGATACGAACTTCGTCAGCGCTACGCCGAGCATACCGTTCGAACGGATCGGCTGACAGGAGGAAGCGGACATGGCTTTTTTGCAGAAGCATTGGTTTAAGCTGGCGGCGGCCGCGCTTGTGCTTGCCGCGCTGTGGGTGGTCGGCGGCAAATATTTGAAGGGCGATCAAATCGAATGGCTGCCGAATCCCCGTCCGGCCGCGGATTACACGCTGACGGACGCAAACGGCCGGACCGTGAAGTTTGCGGACGGCCAGGGCAAAGTGCGGTTGTACTATTTCTTCTTCTCCCACTGCCCGGACGTGTGTCCGCAGACGACGTTCACCTTGTCCAAGCTGCAGACCGCATTGCAGAAGGAAGGGCTGCTCGGCGGTCAAGTGGTGATCAATTCGATCTCGTTTGATCCCGCGAGGGACACGCCGGAGCGGCTGAAGGAGTTCTCGGCGCCGTTTAATCCGGTGCCGGGAGCCTGGAACTTTCTGACCGGCACGGACGAGAAAGAGATGGCGGAACTGGCCAAAAAGTACATGGTCAGCGTCATCAAGGACGAAAAAGGAAACTTCGGCCATTACAACATGTACGTGCTGGTGGACAAGAAGGACATGATCCGGAAGTATTTCGTCGTCGACGACGAATTCGAGATGCAGGACGCCGTCAAGGCGCTGAAAGCTTTGGCGGAAGAAAAGGTTTGACCGAATCGGACGACGGCCGGGCTGTGATCGGCCGGAATGGACCTCGCAGGGGCGCTCCTTGCGGGGTTTTTTATTTGCCGGGCGCCGGCGTCGTCGGAAGCGCTTCCCGATTCGGACGGCGCGGGCGGTTGCGGCGGGGGGCGGAACACAAAAACGCGAGCATTTGTCCAATCTTCCATGTTAACGTGTGCACAAGCGTGTTTAACCGCCCTTCCATGCAGAAATCGCCCATTTTGGCCATTGTACAAATCGGGCGGCCGTGGCCTACAATGGAGGAAGTTTGCTCCCGGAGGAGAGACAGTCCATGACCACTTTGCTGCATATCCTGACGCACAACGTCATCCCGCTGACGATTATGATCGGGCTGGGCATGCTGCTGCAGCGCGCCTTCAAGCTGGATATCAAGACGTTGTCGAAATTGAATTTTTATTTGTTTTCTCCCGGCGTGGCGTTTGTTATGCTGTACAATTCGTCGCTGTCGTTTGAGGTCATTCTGGAAGTGCTGCTGTTTTTCTCTATCTTTTTTATCGCGCTTATTGTCGTGGTGGAGATCGTCGTACGGTTGCGGCGGTACCGCCCCGGCATGCGCAGCGCGATGCGCAACAGCGTCCTGTTCTACAACAGCGCCAACTACGCGATCCCTCTCAATCAGCTCGTGTTCGTCAACGATCCGTTTACGCTGTCGATTCAGATCATCATCATGATGATGCAAAATCTCATACCGAACACCTACGGGGTATACAGCGTGAACGCCCATAAACAAACACTCCGGCAGACGCTGCGCACGATCGCGTCGCTGCCGACGATTTACGTCATTCCGTTCGTGATCTTGCTGCGGGTATTCGATATTCCCGTGCCCGAGCCGATCTGGATTCCCCTCAATTACATCGCCAGCGGATTTATCGTCACGGCGCTCGTCACGCTGGGCGTTCAGCTCGGCAGCATGAATTGGTCGCTGCGGCTCGCGGACGTGCTGCTGTCGAACGCGCTTCGGCTGTGCGTCAGTCCGCTGCTCGGTTTTCTCGTCGTGCTCCTGCTGGGCATTCAGGGGACGACGGCCCAAGCGCTGGTGCTCTCCTGCGCCGTGCCGACGTCGCTCAGCAGCGTGCTGCTGGCGGTCGAATTCGACAACGAACCCGAATTCGCTTCGCAGGTGGTGTTTGCCTCGACGTTGTTCAGCGTATTTACCGTCACCATCGTGATCTACTTGCTCCAATACGTCGGCTGACGGGCGCGTGCGGAGCTTGTCCGGCGGACGGCTAATAGATGAGGTTTCCGGGCGGATCGGGGTAGATGATAAACTCCTCCAGCCCGGCTTTTTCCAACTGCTGAATGATGTATTCGTCGGGCGTGCCCTCGACGCCCGCGTATCCCCGGCGCGTGTAGATTTGGACCGCATCGGGAAACGTGTCGCGGAGCAGTCCGCGGATTTTGCGGCCGGAGGCGTCGTTGTCGAGAAACAGATACAGTTCCCGGTCCCCGACCTCCCGGCGGAGCTTCTCGATCCGCTCCCCGCTTAACGAACCGTATGTGCAC
This sequence comes from Paenibacillus thermoaerophilus, assembly GCF_005938195.1. Classification (GTDB taxonomy): domain Bacteria; phylum Bacillota; class Bacilli; order Paenibacillales; family Reconciliibacillaceae; genus Paenibacillus_W; species Paenibacillus_W thermoaerophilus. Next base: position 81,141 of record NZ_VCQZ01000003.1, on the reverse strand, counting down.
AGAATCAGCACGTCCTCCGACAACAGCCGTCTCAGGCGGCTGCGGTCGTTTTTTCCCTCTACGATGATGGCGCAGGCCAAGGCCGATCCCTCCACAATCGATTGCATGGGTCAAACCCCATTATATCCGAAGGGAGAAAACGGTCCAAATATCCCAGGAACCGATGCCTGAAGCGGAAGGCGGACACAGCGCGCTGAAGGCCGCGGGCACGGCCTTCAGCCAAACGAGCGGCTGAAGGCCGCAAGCGGTTAGTTCAGGACGATAACCAACAGGATAAAGAGGACCAGGATAATCCCGACCCCGCCCCAGAGGATGCCTCCAAATTCAGCGCCATGCGACATCTTGCTTCACTCCTTCCCCGACCGGTGCGGTCATGACACTATATTGTATGGCACGGGGAGGGAGCGGATTGTGTATATACCCATAGGCAGGCGAAAAGGGGGATTTACCTACTTGTGCTTTGTCCGGCTCGGCGGGCGTCGCTTAGTGCAAGATATGGCGCGGGGACGAACCCGCGGGGCCGGGCGCGCGCCGTTTGCGGGGAGGAGGCAGCACGGCCAGGGCGATCATGAGCGCGGCGAAGGCGAGAATAAAAGGCGATACGTCGTCGCGGAAGCGGCCCGCCAGCGTCGGACCGAGGAACGCGCCGACGGACAGCGCGATCGACAGCAGCGAGAAGACGCGGCCGTAACGATTCTCGCTCGTCAGCGTAATCAGCAGCGTCGACATGGCGGGGAAGATCAGCCCCTTCGCGACGCCCACCAAGGCCAGACTCAACATCAGGGGCACGGGCCAGTCGACCGCAAGCCCGAAGAAGACGAGAGCCAGGCCAAGCGCTCCGACGACCGTGCGCCGATGGGGCGAATACCGCTGCAGGAACAGCAGGCTGAGCGTAAACAGCGCCCCGAGGCTCACCATGGAAAACAGGATGCCGGAAGCCAGGATCGAATCCTGCGACACCTTCATCAGCGGAAGCTCGAAAAACAAAATGCCTTGCGAGCAGGAGATGGCCATCGGGGTCAGGAAAAACAGCCACGGCAAGCCGCCGTATCCTTTGTCGCCCGCCGCCAAATCGTCCGCGGCGCCAACCGGAGCCGCTCCGCTGCCGGCCTTGGGACGGGGCTCGCCCGGAGCCGATGCCCCGACGCCGCCGGCACCCGAAGAAGCGGCTTTTGCGGCTTTCGCGATCGGGATGCCGAAGCCGGCCAGCGCGCCGGTGACGATCAGGCCCCAGCCCAACAGCGTAAACGTCGCGTCGAAGCCGATTTTCGCGACGAGGAGCGCCCCGGCAGCGGGAGAAACGACGGAGGCCAGCGTATGGACGAGACCGTTGCCGGCCATCAGTTTGCCTTGCAGCACGGTGTCGTCGGCCAGCTTCGCGAGCATCGACTGGCAGGCCGGCGACAGGAACGCCAGCACGAAACCCGAGATCGAGCGGATCACGAGCAGTTGCCAAGGATCGGTAACCGTCGACTGGTACAGAAGCGCGCAGCCGGCGGCGATCAGACTGGCGACGATCAGCGGCTTGCTGCCGAACCGGTCGGTCATCCAGCCCGCGATCAGATTGCCCGGCAGATGGGTGATCGAATAGACGCCCATCATCAGGCCGATGAACGACGGCGCGGCCCCGAGCGACAAAGCGAACGGGGACAGGATCGGATATTGCGCGTGCAGGTCGAACATCGCCACAAACATGAATAAGTACAGCCATATCGCGGTTTTCACCCGCCATCACCACCCCTAACCTACTTGTACGCCCGATCGGACGGGGTTAGTACCCCGAAAATGGACGGACGCCGTATCGCCGCCTCTTTCGGGCAACCGCCGGCTTGGCCATTCTTTTTCCGGAAAAAGTTGAAATATTCGCCCTCCGCGTCCTACAATGGAAGAATGAAAGCGAACGACGGAGGAAAGCAGGGGAGCATATGGATCAATGGATGGAGTTTCTCCAGGATCGGTGGTACGTTGTCGCCATAGCGGCGGTGCTGCTGCTGATCGTGCTGAATGTCGTCAAAACGGTGGTCAAGTGGCTGCTGGTGGCGGCGATCGCGGCCGGGCTGTTCTGGTACGGCGGCTCGTATATCGACCGGATCAAGGAAGTCGGGGGCGAAATCGCGAGCTCGCTCAAGGACGAGGCCGTCAAGCGGATGCTGGGCGACAAGGCGACGTACAAGGACAACGGCGACGGCACGTATACGGTGACGTCCGGAGGCGTGCAGGTCGACGGCAAAATAGGCTCCAGCGAAGTCAAGGTCACGTATATGGGCCAGTCGTTTACGCTGAACCTGGAAGGCGCGGTCCAAACATTTATCGAGCAGGCGCAAAAAAATCAGGGGTAACCGCGAACGGCTGAACCCGGGGACGGGATCGGGCGTCTAATCTATGCCGGAAGGCAAACGGCGGTTTCCCGCCGGCCCGGCATGGAAGGGACGCCGGTCTGTCCCCCGACAGGAGGAAAACACACCATGATCGATACGAACCAAACCGCAGGCCGTGTCCGTAAGCCGTTGGCCGAATACCGGGCGGTCTTTTTTGACGTGGGCGACACCCTGCTGACGATACCGAACGCGAACGCCGTGATGAAGACGGTGCTGGACCGGTTCGATTTTGTCCGGGACGAGGAGCAGATCGGCGAATATTTTACGGCGGCCTACAAGCAGTTGTACTACGGGCGCAGCCCCGACGAATACGCGGCATGCTCCCCGGAGACGGACCGGGCGTTCTGGGTCGCGCTGTACCGCCACATGCTGGAGAAGCTGGGCGCGATGGAACACACGTCGGAGGAGGTCATTCACGAATGGTGCCACGTCCTGTACGATGTGTTCACCGCCCCCGAGCATTACGTCGTGTTTCCGGACGTGATCGAGACGCTCGACGAGCTGCGCTCGCGGGGGTTCCGGCTCGGCGTCATCTCCAACTTCGCCGATTCGCTGCCGCGCATCCTGAAGGCCAAGGGGCTCGCCCCGTATTTCGACCCGATGATCGTGTCGACGGAGGTCGGGCTGGAGAAGCCCGATCCTGCGATATTCCGGCTGGCGCTCGAACGGTCGGGACTGCCGGCGGATCAAGTGCTGTACGTCGGCGATCACGAGATCAACGACGTGTATGCTCCGGGGCTGGTCGGGATCGACGCGGTGCGCATTCTGCGCTACGATTACCATGAAGGCGAGGGCATCCGCTCGCTGAAGGAGCTGTTCGACCGATGAGCCGGTACGGCAAAGTGGGGGGCGACGACCCTCAGGCCGAAGAGGCGGCGCGCCGCCGCCAACTGTCGTTCCGTTTGAACATGTTTTTCTTCTTTACGTTCCTTCTGTTTTCGGTGCTGATCGTGAGGCTGGCGGGCGTGCAGTTCATCGAAGGCGCGACGCTGGCCGCCGAGGAAGAGCAGAAAGAGCACCGTACGATCTCGCTGCCGCCGATCCGCGGCAACATCTATGCCCGGCAGGAGACGCCGATCGCGGATTCCGTGTCCACCCAATCGGTCTTTTACCATTACGATTCCGGCCGTCCCAAGGAAGAAATCATCGCGATCGCCGACCGGCTGTCCGAAGTGTTGGGCATGGCGCCGCAAGACATCGTGGCCGCCATGGACTGCAACTACGACTACGAAGGAAATTTGCGCAAGCCCGTTACCCCGAGCTACATGCCGCGGCGGATCAAGTCCGATCTCACCAAGGAGCAGATCGCTTATCTCGCCTGGTACCGGGACGAGTTGCCCGGCATTCAGGTCGAGGAGGAAAGCATGCGCCGTTATAACGAGAAGGGCATCGCGGTTCAACTGGTCGGGTATCTGCGTCCCTTCAATACGGCCAAAAACAACCCGGGCACGCGCGCCTATTACGAAAACATCCTGCACCGCGAGGATTATCTGGACAAGGAAGACGTCGGTTACGACGGCCTGGAGCTGATGTTTCAGGAGGAGTTGCGCGGAAGAAACGGCAAAAAGACGTATCCCGTCAACGCGCACTCCCAGATTATCGGCTCGATGGAAATTACGCCTCCCGTCAAGGGCAACAATCTGTTCCTGACGATCGACGAAGACGTGCAGTTGGAGACGGAGCGGGCGATCGAGGAGCATCTGGAGAAAATCCGCAAATCGACGAACAAATGGGAGCGCGCTCCGTACGCCACGACCGGCTACGCGGTGGCGATGGAGGTTCATACCGGCAAAGTGCGCGCCATGGTCAGCTACCCCGAGTACAACCCGAACGACTGGCGGGGCGGGATGAAGCCCGATGTGTACCAGGCGACGCAGCACCTGCATCCGAACGGCACGATCCGCGAGGTTTATCCGAATTATCCGGATCAGAAGGAGCGCAACAAGCACCCGACCTCGCTTGTTTATCTCGGGTCGACCATGAAGCCGCTGTCGGTGCTGATCGGACTGAACGAGAAATTTTTCTCGCCGAACGACAAGTACAACGACCTCGGATACTACACGTACGGCAGAGACAACACGACGGTATGGAACTCCGAGAGCAGAGCGTACGGGCCGATCAACGCCCAGAGGGCGATCTCCGTGTCGTCCAACACGTTTATGATGGCCATGGTCAGCCGTCCGCTCTACAACAAAGGCGATGCCGGTCTCGAATTGTTCGTCAATTATCTGAAAAAATTCGGACTCGGCGTGACGACGGGCAGCGGACTCCCGAACGAAATTACGGGCACGACGATGGAATCGCTGCAGCGCGAGATCAAAGCGTCCAGCTTGCAAAATGTGCTCATGCGCGCCACCTGGGGACAGATGGGCCGTTATACGACGCTGCAGCTCGCTCAATACGCGGCCACGCTCGCCAACCGGGGCAAACGCATGAAGCCGCTGTTCGTCGAGAAAATGACCACCTACGATTTCGAGCCGGTGAAGACGTTCGAGCCGGAAGTGCTCGACACCATCGATATACCCCAGGAGTACTGGGAAGTCGTCCATCAGGGAATGCTGGGCGTCAACAAGCAGGGGTTCGAGGGCTTTAACATCCCGGTGGCGGCCAAGACGGGCACGTCGACGCAGATGACGTCCGCCGGAGAGGTCGACAACGCCGTGTTTATCGCCTACGCGCCGGCCGACAAGCCGAAGCTTGCCGTGGCCGTCGTCATTCCGGAGGGCGGTTACGGAAGCTGGGGCGCCGCGCCGATCGCGCGGAAAATCTTCGAAGCCTACGACAAGGCGATCGGCTTGTACGATGAGAAGACGGAGTAGCGTCCGTCTCCCGCTGCGGCTAGCCGCTCGCGCTTTATGTCGTGGACTTCATGCTGGCGCTTCCTCCGCTGCTGATCTATGTGCGGTGGCGTAGGAGACCGCGGAAATAGGCTTTGCACGAAGGCATTCGGCCGATTTCGGCTTGAATGCCTTTTTTGCGCCGGTCCTCGCCCCCAGGAAATGATTGGGCAAGGAAATTTCGTCCGATTCAGGTAGTTTTCAGGTTTGTCCGCTATAATGGGAGCATCGATTGCTGGAGGTCGGTGCTTCGATGAGATTGCTCGTGGTGGACGATGATCCGAATATCCGCCGGTTAATGAAGGTATGCCTGCAGGAAGAAAACTACGCGGTCGCCGAAGCGGCCAACGGACGGGAAGCGCTCGACTTGTGCTTGTCGTCTCCGCCCGACTTGATCGTGCTGGACGTGATGCTTCCCGAGATGGACGGCTGGGCGTTTTGCCGGGAGGCCAAGCGGATCGCCGATATCCCGATTATCATGGTGACCGCCCGCGGCGAGATGGACGACAAATTGCGCGGATTCGGGGCGGGGGCGGACGATTACCTCGTCAAGCCTTTTGATCCGAGGGAACTCGTCGTCCGCGTGAAGGCGCTGCTTCGCCGCTTCCGCATCGAACACGCCCAGACGGTTCAGGTGGGGGATGTGTCCATCGACCGCCGGGCTTACGAGGTGCAGATCGGAGACATCGCCTTTCTGCTGCCGCCGAAGGAGTTCGAGCTGCTGTTCAAGCTGGCCAGCTATCCGAACCGGATATTCACGCGTTCGCAGTTGATCGAGCAAATCTGGGGCATCGACTACGACGGCGACGAGCGGACTGTCGACGTACATATCAAGCGGTTGCGGGAGAGGCTGGAAGGCTTGTCCGAACGCGTCGCGATCCAGACGGTTCGGGGGCTCGGCTACCGGCTGGAGGTGATTGCGTGACGCGGACGCTTGTTGTGCGCATCGCGCTGGTCATCACGGTGGTCGTATGGGGCAGCCTGGCGGTGTCGACGGCGCTGACGTCCAACAAGTTCCGCGAATCGGTGGAGTTTCGTATCGAGGACCGGATGCGCCAGGCAGGCGAGACGGTGCTGCGGCTGCTGGCCCAGGCGGAAGGATCGGCCGATGCGGACATCGGAGCGCTGCTGTCGGCGGCCGCCCAGTTGGGCCGCAATAACCGGTATACAGTCTACGACGAGTCGGGGGCGGCGATCCGGCCGGCCGTTCCGCAGCCGCAAGCGGCGGCGGGAAGCGGCGATCCGCCTGCCGAGCTCGTCGAGCGCGTGCTCGGCGGCGAGCATTACGCGACGGATTCGGCTTCCGCCGGCGAAGTTCCCGCGCTGGTCGGCCTTCCCTTCGAATGGCGGGGCCATCGCTACGCGCTGTTCGTGCAACCGTTCCTGATTCCGCAGATTCGCGATTTCGAATTCGTGCGCAACCGTCTGGTGTACAGCTTCCTGGCGATCAGCGCGATTCTCGTGCTGGCGGCGTCGATGTATCTTGTGCGCCCGCTGCGCAAGATCACCGAAGCGACCCGGCGTCTGGCGACGGGCGATTTCAGCGTGAGATTGAACATCCGCCAGCAGGACGAGCTGGGCATGCTGGCGCGGAGCATCAACCATATGGCCGACGAGCTCGGCAAGATGGAGTCGGTGCGGCGGGAATTCGTGGCGAACGTCTCGCACGATATCCGCACGCCGCTGACCTCCATTCGCGGGTTTACGCGAATCCTGCTTAATGACAGCCTGTCGCCCGAGGAGCGCCGGTCGTATCTGGAGATTATCGAGAAGGAGTCGGAGCGGCTGTCCCGGCTGAGCGAAAATCTGCTGAAGCTGGCTTCGCTCGACGCCCGCCAATACCCGTATAAGCCCGCCCCCGTCCAACTGGACGAGTTGCTTCGCCGCACCGTGCTGGCGCTGGAACCGCTCTGGTCCGAGAAGCGGCTGCAGTTGGATCTGGATCTGCCCAAGACGGTGGTGACGGCTGACGAGGATGCGCTCAATCAGGTGTGGACGAACCTGCTGGACAACAGCATCAAGTTCACGCCTGCGGGCGGCACGGTGGCGATTCGGCTGGAGCGTTCGGCCGACAAGGTCCTGGTGACGGTGTCCGACACGGGGATCGGCATGACCGAGGAGGATCGGCGGCAAGTGTTCCAGCGGTTTTTCAAGGCGGATTCGTCCCGCCGGAACGCGGGGCACGGCGGGAGCGGCCTGGGCCTGGCCATCGCCGCGAAGATGGTCGAGCTGCACGGAGGGCGCCTCTCTTGCGAGAGCGCCGTCGGACGAGGCACGACGATGACGGTGGAGCTCCCGGCGAAGCCCGGTCGGGCCGTGGCTGCCCCGTGAATCGATTAGCCGGCTCCAGGTCGGCTAACGGATTATTCTGCCGGATGGCGGCTCCCGACACGGATGTCGGGGGCCGCTTTTTCTTATGCCCGGAGTTGCGCCTTCGTCGCAGAAAGTCCTGCCATTTTAAGCTTCCTTTAAGCTCAAGTTCATATCGAGTTCAAAATGGACCCGTATACTGTCGGCAGCAACCGCGGAGAGGAGACCGGCGCATGGAGAGACGCCCGTTGAAAACGGCTGCGGCGCTGTTGGCGCCGGACCTTGCGCCGAGCGGATTCATCCACAGAATCAACCGGTCGAGATCGTGCGGGTCCGGATCGCAGGAGCCGAAGGCTCGACGTCTCAAGGAGGCTTATGATGATGAAGGTGTTACGCAGCAAAAAATGGCCGGCGCTGACGCTTGCGGCCGTGCTGGCGGCCGGAGGCTCGACGACATACTACGTGCTGGCGGCGGGCAAGGAGACGAAGACCGAGGAGGTCCAATACACGGAATACAAGGTGGCCCGAGGCAATATCCGCACGTCCATCAGCGGGACTTCCCAGTTCCAGGCGCAGAGCGTGCAGGACATTACGATTCCGGCCGACGGCACGATCAAGACGATGAACTTGACGCGCAGCATGGCGGTGAAGAAAGGAGACATCCTGCTGGAGATCGCCAATCCGACGCTGGAGGCGAACTTGAAAAACGCGGAAGCGCAGCTCTCCAAGCTGGAGCGGGAGCTTGCCGACCTGCAGGCGCAGCAGGGCAGCATGACGATCAAAGCCCCGATCTCGGGCACGATTACATTCGCCAACAATATCGATACGGGTTCGAGCGTGAACAAGCAGACCAAGATCGGCTCCGTCGCCGACGCCTCGACCGTCACGGTCAAACTGCCTGTTCTGCTGGAGGAAGCGTCGCAACTGGCCGCGGGCGACACGGTCGAGCTGGATGTAACCGGCTATCTGCTGACGCGGACGGGCACGATTCGCGATATCGGCAGCCAACCGAAAGCTGCGGCCAACGGGGCGCGCGTGCTGGAGATCACGGTGGCCGCCGAAAATGACGGCTCGCTTGCGGCCGGCATGGACGTGACGGGTAAGATCTCCAAAAACGGCGTCGAGATCGTCTCCCAAGCGAGCGGCAAGCTGGAGGTGGCGCAGACGGTCTCCGTCTTCTCCAAGGCGTCCGGCACGATCGAGCAACTGCTGTTCAAAAACGGCGACCGCGTCGAGGCCGGACAGACGATCGCAAAGCTCGCGAATCCGACGCTGGCCGACGAGATATTGGCGAAGCAAGCCGACGTGGAACGCCAGAGAGCCGCGGTCGAGGAGCAGCGTGCCAAGCTGGCCGAGCTGACGGTTACGGCCCCGTTCGACGGCGTGTTTTCCAGCGACTTCGCCGACCAGAAGAAAAACGTGCTGGCTTCTTATCCCGTCGGCGCCAAGGCGACGGCCGGAACGACGCTGGGGGCGGTCGCCAGCGAGAACAGCCTGACGCTTGCGATCCAGGTGGACGAGCTGGATATGCCCCAGGTCAAGCAAGGACTGAAGGCGGTGGTGACGGTCGAAGCGTTGCCGGGACGAGTCTTCGAGGGCGAAGTGACGCAGGTGTCCACCGTCGGCGTGACGACGAACGGGGTCACGTACTACGACGCGATGCTAACCGTCCAGAATTCCCAGACGAACGAGTTGAAATACGGCATGACGGCGACGGCCGAAGTGCTTATCCAGGACAAGCAGAACGTGCTGGTCGTGCCGATCGAAGCGCTGCAGTCGCAGCGGGGCAACCGCTTCGTCTCGATCAAAAAAGCCGACGGCACGATCGAGGAGCAGCACCCCGTCAAAATCGGCCAGCGCAGCAAGACGATGGTGGAGATTACGGAAGGGCTGAGCGAAGGGGATATCGTCGTGATTCCGCAGCGGCGAACGGCGCAGAACCTGTCGCAGCAGCAAATCAACCAGCTCCGGCAGCAGTTCGGCGGCGGGGCGGGGGGCGCCGTCCAAATCTCGCCGGAGATGATCCAGCAGTTCCAGCAGCAGCGCCAGCAAGGCGGCGGTGGCGGCGGAACCGGAGGTTTCCAGGGCGGCGCAGGAAGCGGCAGATCCGGCGGAGGTTCCGGTTCCGGTGCCGGCGGCTCAGGCTCAGGCGCAGGCGCTGGCGCTGCGAGAGGCGGGGGGCAATAACGATGATCGAGCTCACTGACATTTGCAAGGAATACGGAAGCGGGGCCGAACGTCAACAAATTTTGAAGGGGATCACCCTGAGCGTCGGGGCCGGAGAATTCGTCGCGGTCGTCGGCCCCAGCGGTTCCGGCAAATCCACGCTCATGAACATCATCGGCCTGCTCGACGTGCCCACCTCCGGGACGTATGTGCTGGACGGCGTCTCGACGGCGAACCTGAACGACAACCAGCTCGCGGAGCTGCGCAACCGCAAGATCGGCTTTATTTTCCAACAGTTCAACCTGCTCCCCGGATTAACCGCGATCGAGAACGTGGAGCTGCCGCTGCTGTACGCGGGCATGAGCCGCAAGGAGCGGCGCGAACGCGCCGCGGCCGTGCTCGAAGCCGTCGGCATGGGGCACCGGATGTTCCACCGGCCGAATCAGCTATCCGGCGGCCAGCAGCAGCGCGTGGCCATCTCGCGGGCGCTTGCCGGATCGCCGGCTCTCCTGCTCGCGGACGAGCCGACGGGAGCGCTCGATTCCAGGACGGGAGCCGAGGTGCTGGAGCTGATGATCCAACTGAACGAGCAAGGCCATACGATCGTGCTGATCACGCACGACCCGGAGATTGCCGAGCGCTCCAGGCGCATCGTCCATATCCGCGACGGGGAGATCGTGGAGGACCGGGCGAGCCGGGGGGCGGCGCCGCCTCCGAAGAAGGAGGTGCCCGTCTGATGCTGTACGAGCTGTTTGCGATGGCGTTCAAGACGGTGGTCGGCAAGCCGATGCGCACCTTGCTCACGATGCTCGGCGTCATTATCGGCGTCGGCTCCGTCGTGACGCTTGTCTCCATCGGCAACGGCACGACTGCGCAGATCGAAGCGCAATACGACAGTCTCGGGACGAATCTGCTGGTCGTCAACCTGATGGGCAGCGGGCGCGCGACCCAGCTCGATTACGACGAGCTGATGGAGCTGGAGGGATTGCCGGAGATCGGGCGTTTGGCGCCGACGATCAACAAGAGCGGGGCGACGGTCAAATACGATCGCACCAGCGAGACGGCGACCGTCATCGGCACGAACGACCGCTATCTCGACGTCATGAAGGCGGAGATCGACAAAGGCCGGTTTCTCGCTCCCGCGGACAACGAATTCCGAAATCCCGTGGCGGTGCTGGGCAGCGAGATCGCCAAGACGTATTTCGGCACGCTCGACCCGGTCGGCGAATCGATCAGAATCGACGGCGTCGTCTACGAGGTGATCGGCGTGCTGAAGCCAAAAGGCTCGAACATCGCCGGAAGCTCGGTCGACCAGGCGATTATCGCGCCGCTGGAATCGGTCCGCCGGGTGTTTAAGCTGGGCAATATCCGCACCACTTATATAGAAGCGGAGACCAAAGAAGCGATTCCGGTGGCCGAGGAGACCATCAAGCAGTACCTCACGTACAAGTTCAAAAGCAGCAACGGCTTCCAGGTGATGAACCAGGAGGAACTGATCGAATCGCGGACGGCGGCCGTCCATTCGCTGACCCGGCAACTGATCAGCGTCGCGGCGATCTCGCTGGTCGTCGGGGGCATCGGCATCATGAACATTATGCTGGTCACCGTCACCGAGCGGACGAAGGAGATCGGGCTGCGCAAGTCGATCGGAGCGAAGCGCCGCCATATTCTCGCGCAGTTTCTGATCGAATCGTCCGTGCTCAGCGGTCTGGGAGGCGTCGTCGGCTTGCTGGTCGGCATTGCCGCTTCGCTGCTCTGGCCCGTCATCAACCCCAACCAGCCTACGGAGCTGTCGCTCCAGGTCGGGCTGTACGCCCTGGCGTTTTCCGTGCTGGTCGGGATCGTATTCGGCCTGTATCCGGCCAATAAAGCGTCCCGGCTCAAGCCGATCGATGCGCTGCGTTTCGATTAATCGACAAGGAGGGCTTCCCATGATCTCACATACTTCCGGCAGCCGGAACAGACGCAGGGCGGTATCCCTGCTGCTGGCGGCGGCGATCGCGGGCTCCGTCTGGAGCACGCCTGCCGCCTACGCGGGCAAGGAAGGCATCTATCTGAATGCGGAGGCGTATTTCACGCTGGAGAAAATCGGCTTCACCTCCGTAAGCGACGGGACGAACCTGCAATTCTCGATCCGGCTGCACAACGGTTCGAGGTCGGCGGTCAACTTCGGAGCCTACGGCGCGCTTGTGCAGGATTCGTCCGGACGGAGATACAGCGCCAAGCTGACGGCCAAGCGGAACGCCCTGGTCCAGCCGGGCCAGGAACAGGATTACGGCTACGTCGCCAAACTGCCGTCCGGCGCTGCTCCGGACGATTTGCAGGTGATCGTATTCGCCTGGGATTACAGCCGGAAGACGTATATGAGAGAGCTGGGCGCGTTCTCCGTCGCCGCCGCCGTGGAAGCGGACGGCGCGAACGGCGCGGGCTCCGCCGTCTATCTGAACGCGGCGGACGAGAAGCTGCCGGCGGATGCGGCCGCCAGCTTCGCGGTGGCGCGATTGTACGAGGTGTACGAGGAGGACGGCGGTTGGCACCTGTATGCGGATCTTCTTGTGACCAATCACGGCAGCTCGGCTCTGACGCTGCCCTCCTCGATCGTATACCAGTTGGAGGACGCCGAAGGAAACATGCTGCCGCTGGAGGCGTCGGGTCCGGCGCTCGGCGCTATTCCGGCCGGTAAGACGCGCAAGCTCACGCTCAAGAGCGGCGTCGCCCTGGATGGAGGCGGCAACGGCCGCCCATGGACGGTGCATGTGGAGGCGAACCGGGCCGACGGCACGGAGCTGACGCTGGCTTCCGTCGGGGCGAACTCGGGCGGCGCGATTGCGGGTCTCGGCGGTTCGGAGCCATACATTCGCGCCGATGGGTCGACGACGCTGAGCTTTAAGCTGGATTCGGCATCGGCGGTTACGCTCCCGGACAAAACGGTCGTCAAAGCGGTTGTGACCTTGTCGCAGTCGGCGGCCAAATACGCGTCGCTGCCCGCGCTTCAGGCGAGGTTCCAGTCGAAGTCGGGAGCGGGAAGCTTCGAGGCGGCCGATACCGGAAGCCACCCGGCTTATTTGTCGGCCAACGGGTCCGAGCCGTACGTCTTCGAGGCGTCGCTGCCGGCCGACGCCGATCCTGACGATCTGCAATTGGTGTTGTTCGAGACGGCCGGCAGCGGCGCGGCGTCCGCCGCGCATCCGGTGTTCGTCGGCGATCTGGACGGGGTGCCGACGAAGGATTCCCTCGACAGCGAGGCGGTCGCGTATACGCTGGGAGAGAAGCTTCCGCTGGAAACCGGTGGCATACTGGACGAAGACATGAGCGTGTCGCTGATGGATCTGCAACTGTATCAGAACGAGTCGACCGGATACGCCACTGCTGTCGCCAAGTTCAAGCTGACGAACAACGACAGCTCGGCGCTCCCGGTGCCGGATCTGCTGTTCGATCTCGCGGGCCCCGACGGCCGCGTCTACAGCGGCGTCCGCCAGCAGAACGCGGTGTCGTCGATCGCTCCCAATACGAGCTATATGGTGGCGTATTCGTTCCAGGTTCCCGGGCTCGAACCCGGCGCCGATGTCGAGTTGCGCGCGTACGAGCAGAAAGCCGGCAGCGTCTCGCGGATATCGCTCGGATCGTTCGCGACGGCGTTACAGATCGACGAGACGGACGACAATAAATGGAATGTGTACCCCTTCGAGCTGGTGACGAAGGAATATTACCGGACGATGAATATGGGCTCGGGCACGTTCAATTATATGCTTCAGCTTCATCTCGATTTGAAGCGGCTGGAGTCGATCGTCTACGATACGACGCTGTCCGCCATTCAGTTCGAGTACACGGATGTATTCGGAATTCCGCTGTCCACGGCGACGGCAAGCCTCACCGGCGCGTCGAGAATGGTCAGCGGCCGGAACACGATTACGATTCCGAACATCAAAACGAGCCAATACGGCTCCGGCGACAAAATCAACGTCTACGAAGTGATCCAAACGCCGAACGGCCAAGTGAAGCGTCTGCTGGGCACGTTCCAGCCGTAGCCGTTCGCGTGAAGGCCGCGCCGTCCTCCCGCAGGAGGGCGGCGCGCGGCTCGAAAGCCGAGCGCACGGGCAGGAGATATGGTAGTATGGTTATCAGCGCAAATCCCGAAGCGGGTCGGGGAGCCGGCGACGTGACCGCACGCATTCGAGTCTGCCGGCCGGGATCGGCCATTCCGGAGTTTCCCGTTCTCACGCGCGGGAAGACCAACCGTTCCGCGGGGAACCCGACGTCCCGCTGCGGTACGTGGCGAACGAATTCGCGCTTCAACAATCGCGAGCAGGGAGTGGATCAGCATGCGATATCGCCGTCTCGGCAACAGCGGCTTGCACGTATCCGTGTTTGGCTTGGGCACCAACGCTTTCGGTAAACGGGCCGACAAAGCCGCTTCCGTCCGGATTATTCACCACGCATTGGACAGAGGCGTCAACTTCATCGACACGGCCAACATCTACGCGAATACCGAATCGGAGAGAATTATCGGGGAGGCTCTTGCCGGAAGGCGGCATGAGGTCGTGCTGGCGACCAAGGCCGGTCTGCCGATGGGACCGGGGGACAATGACCGGGGCTCCTCCCGTTTTCACTTGATGCGCGAGCTGGAGAACAGCTTGTCCCGCTTGAAAACCGACTATGTCGACCTGTATCAGATCCATACGTTCGATCCGAATACGCCGCTTGAGGAAACGCTGCGCGCGTTGGACGACATGGTTCGTTCCGGGAAGGTCCGCTATATCGGGGCGTCCAATTACGCGGCATGGGAGCTGATGAAGGCGCTGGGGATCAGCGACCGCCAAGGATACGTCCGCTACGTCTCGACGCAGACCAGCTACTCGCTGGCGGACCGGACGCCGGAGCAGGAGCTTGTGCCCGTCTGCCTGGATCAAGGGGTGGGCATCATCCCGTATTTTCCGCTGGCGGGAGGCATTCTGAGCGGGAAGTACGGCTCGGCGGACGCTGTGCCGGCGGGCTCCCGCGCGGATAAGGACCCCGGCTTCAGAAGGTTTCTGGGGGACCGGACGATCGCGCTCGGCCAACAGGTTAGCAAGCTGGCGGCGGAGCTCGGTTATACCGCCGGCGTGCTGTCGCTGGCATGGCTGATGGACCGTCCCGCCGTCTCGACCGTGATCGTGGGCGCCACGCGCGTCGAACAGTTGGAGGATAATCTGAGGAGCGTGGAGATTAGCCTTCAGCCGGAGGTCGCGCAAGAGTTGGACGCCATCAGCGAGCCGTTCCGGTACGGCAAGCCGTTTGCGGTTTACAGGTTGTCCTGAACAGTACCGCCCATCGGGGAGGGGGCTGTCTCGATAAGAGATAGCCCTCTTTTTTTGCAGGTCGGGGGGAGGCGCGCCGAAGGGTAGGCGGCATGGGCCTCCGGCTGTGGAGGACGGACGGCATTGCCTCCAACCGCGGGACGGCTGTTGCGTTGGGCCCGAAACGACGGCGCGGCGGGGGAACGTACGGATGGGCGTTTTTTATAGGCTGTATGTAGCGGTCGAGATAATCGCCTCGCGATATGTTATCAGTAATGGGAGCGGCGTCGGGACAGACGCGACGGATCGGGGCAAGAACCGGGAAGTAGCGCGATCTGTTCCGGCCGGGAGCCGGTTAGGCGCCCAGCGGGCGGGGATGCGGCGCGGGTAATGCGAGGGCGTCGCCGGAAACGGGCTTCCGGCCGAAGTTGGCGTGCTGCCGTTCGTCGCCGGGCCATTAGCAATATGAAATATCGTTAACCCCCTCGTATCGCCCATCTTGAACTCCGTTAGCGATATGAAATATCACTAAAGAGGGAATTCGGGCAGGATTGTGCGGGGTATCCGGGCGTTAGCGATAATCTGTATCGTTAAACTCCGCTCCGGCAGAAGAATTCCGGGCCGTAGCGATAAAAAATAGTAAAAAATATCATAAAACCCGGCCAAGCCGCAAATTCAATAAAAGCCGCCATTCCGCGAACGGCAGGCTGGACGCGCGGATCGACCGGATTCCGGACGCTGGCGACGCAGCGATATGGACTGTCAACGAACCGTATTTCCGGCCGTTGCCGCTGCCATCGTAAACGGGAAGAGGCGAACTTCAGCCGGTGCCAGTCGCTCTCTTGGGGGCCAGCGCCAGACGAGGGAGTCTGAAAAGTGTCCTGCAGGCCGGCCACCGTCGGCTTGAACGGCGCAGTCTCGGCGGCGGGATCAGCCTTATTCCGTCTCTGGCGACTAAACGTCGTACCCGGCCAGGAGCGGAACAGCGACGATGAACCGGAACGCCAAAAGCAAAGCTGAGCGAACGGGATCATGTCCAGAGGAATCGAAAAACGGCCATGCCGCCCCGTCCGCGATGCCGCGAATCCGAACCTGGCGCTGCCCCCTCGAAATTAAATGTTGCACTAATGCAAAACTATTGTATATAATAAACAAAGAGATCTAAGTGCAAAAAAAGAGGACGAAGGCAACAAATAGGCATATGGAGCATATTTAAGGAGAGAGAGGGACCGAACGATGAGCCAACAAACTGTCGAACAACAACAAGCGCAAGGCATGCAGCCTTTGCCGAAAAAAATGCCGGGGCCGTTCAAGCGGGCGATGCTGACCGTCGCTTACGTCGCGATGATCGCGCTCGCCGCTTGCTCCCCGGCGGGGGAAGAAGCCGAGTTCAAGCCGCTGGACGGCGACCGGCCGGTTAAGATCACGACGACGATCGGCATGATCACGGATGTGGCGAAGGAGATCGGCGGAGAGCACGTCCAGGTGACGGGGCTCATGAAGGCGGGCATCGACCCCCACTTGTACAAAGCTTCTCAAGGCGACATCAAGCGTCTGGACGAAGCGGACCTGATCCTGTACAACGGCCTGCATCTGGAGGGCAAGATGGCGGAAGTGCTCGACCAGATGAACCGCAAAAAACCGACCATAGCGGTCACGAAGAACATCCCCGAAAGCGAGCTGCTCGCCGGCGACCCCGAGTCGGGCACGCAGCACGACCCGCACGTCTGGTTTGACGTCAAGCTGTGGATGAAGGCGGCCGAAGTGATCCGCGACGAGCTGGTCAAGATCGATCCGACCCATGCCGATACGTACAAAAAGAACGCGGAGGCGTATCTGCAAAAAATGGAGGAGCTCGACCGGTACGCGCGCGAGCAACTGGCGACGATCCCGCCGGAATCCCGCGTGCTTGTCACCGCGCATGACGCGTTCGGCTATTTCGGCCGGGCGTACGGCGTCGAGGTGAAGGGGCTGCAAGGAATCAGCACCGCTTCGGAGACGGGAACGAAAGACGTCGCCGATCTGCGGGACCTGCTCGTGCAGCGCAAGATCAAAGCGGTGTTTGTGGAATCCAGCGTGCCCGCCGACCGGATTCGGGCGGTGATCGAAGGGGCGAAGCAGTTGGGGCATGACGTGAAGATCGGCGGCGAGCTGTTCTCGGATGCGATGGGTCCGGAAGGCACCGAGGAGGGTACGTATCTCGGCATGGTCCGCCATAACGTGGATACGATCGTTAAAGCGTTGAAATAGGAGGGGAACGGAGATGAACAGACAAACCATGCCGCACAGGGCGACGGGCGAATCGTCCTCGCCTCTGTCGATTCAAGGGCTGACCGTCGCTTATCAGAAAAAACCGGTCCTGCAAAATGTCTCGCTCGAGATCCCCGAAGGCAAGCTGATCGGGCTGATCGGCCCGAACGGCGCGGGCAAATCGACGCTGATCAAGGCGGCGCTCGGTCTCGTGCCGATCCTCGACGGGGACGTACGCGTCTACGGACGCCCCTACCGGCAGCAGCGCAGGCTGATCGGGTATGTGCCCCAGCGGGAATCGGTCGACTGGGATTTTCCGACGAACGCGCTGGACGTCGTCATGATGGGCCGTTACGGCCATCTCGGCTGGTTCCGCCGTCCGGGCGCGAAGGAGCGCGCCAAAGCGATGGAATGCCTGGAGATGGTCGGGATGGCCGATTTCGCCGACCGTCAGATCAGCCAGCTCAGCGGAGGTCAGCAGCAGCGTATATTTCTGGCCCGGGCGCTCGCCCAGGATGCGAAGCTGTACCTGATGGATGAGCCGTTTGTCGGCGTCGATGCCGCCACGGAGCGGGCGATTGTCGCGCTGCTCGGGGAGCTCAAGCGGCAGGGCAAAACCGTCGTGGTCGTGCATCACGATTTGTCGACGGTTAGCGAATATTTCGATTGGATCGTGCTGCTGAACGTGCAGGTGGTGGCTGCGGGGCCGACCCGGGAAGTATTCACCCGCGAGCTGCTGCAGCGCACGTACGGAGGCAAGCTGACGATATTGGATGCGGGGAGCGGCGTCGGCGGCATACTGGCGGAGAAGAGGTGAGCGGAGATGTCGATGATGGATATTCTGCGCGATCCCAACGCGCTGTGGATTCTGCTGGGATGTATGCTGCTGGGCCTGTCCAGCGGCGTCGTCGGCAGCTTCGCGTATTTGCGCAAGGAAAGCCTTATGGGCGACGCTCTCGCGCATGCGGCGCTGCCCGGCGTATGCCTCGCGTATCTGATCTCCGGCACCAAGTCGATGGGGCTGTTCGTCATCGGGGCAGCGGCGGCGGGGCTGGCCGCGACCTGGATGATCGGAGCGGTGACGCGGCATACGAGGCTGAAGTCGGACACGGCGCTGGCGCTCGTGCTCTCCCTGTTCTTCGGGGCGGGGATCGTGCTGCTGACGGAAATCCAACACAGCGCCAGCGGCAATCAGAGCGGCTTGGATAAATTTTTGTTCGGGCAAGCGGCGTCCATGGTTCAGTCCGACGTCTGGTCGATGGCGATCGTCTCCGTGCTGGTGCTCGGCGTATGCGCCCTGCTGTTCAAGGAGTTCAAGCTGACGAGCTTCGACCCCGGATTCGCGCGCGGGGTCGGCTTCCCGGTCCGGCTGATCGAATCGCTGCTTATGCTGCTGATTGTCGTCACCGTGGTCGCGGGCATTCAAGCGGTCGGCGTCGTGCTGATGTCGGCGCTGCTCATCTCTCCGGCCGTCTCCGCCCGGTACTGGACGGACCGGCTCGGAATGATGGTCGGGCTGTCCGGATTGTTCGGCGCGATCAGCGGCTTGAGCGGGACGTATATCAGCACGTTGGACAACAACTTGCCGACCGGCGCGCTTAGCGTGCTGGCGGCCACCTTGCTGTTCGGCGTCTCCGTGCTGTTCGCCCCGCGGCGCGGACTGGTCGCCAAGGGCTTGCGGAGACTTCTGCTGAAGCGCGAGGTGCGGTCGCAGGTTCGCATGGCGTCGCACGGTTCCGCGGCGAAGGAGGGGCAAGGCGCATGAACGATTTTTGGATTTTGCTGACCGGGGCGCTGGTCGCCTCCGCTTGCTCGTTGCTGGGCTGCTTCCTGATCCTGCGCAAGATGGTGATGATCGGCGACGCGATCAGCCACGCGGTGTTGCCGGGAATCGTGCTGGCGTTCCTCGCCAGCGGCTCGCGGGATTCGTTCGGCATGCTGCTCGGCGCGGCGGTAATCGGACTCGTCACCGTCTTTTTGATTCAGACGCTGCAGCAGAGCGGCGTCCAGTCCGACGCTTCCATCGGCGTCGTGTTTACGGCGATGTTCGCCTTGGGCATCCTGCTCGTCACGCTGTTCGCCCGCCAGGTCGATCTCGATCTCGATTGCGTGTTGTACGGCGAGATCGTGTTCGTGCCGTACAACGAGCTGCAGTTGTTCGGCTATTGGGTCGGGCCCAAGGCGGTGTGGCTCGTCGGGTTCGCGCTCGGCCTTAGCGTTCTGCTGATCGGTTTGTTTTACAAGCAGTTCAAAATATGCGCCTTCGACCCGGCGCTGGCCGCGGCGCTCGGCATCCCGGTGGCGCTGTTCCACTACATGCTGATGGGCCTGGTGTCCGTCACGACCGTCGCGTCGTTCGAGAGCGTAGGCGCTATTCTCGTGGTCGGTATGCTGGTGATCCCGGCCGCCACGGCTTACCTGCTGACCGACAGGCTCGGCGTGATGCTCGCCCTCAGCGTCAGCGTCGGGATTGTCAGCTCCACGCTCGGCTACGGCTTGTCGATGTGGATGGACGCGTCCATCGCCGGATGTATGGTGGTGGCGGCGGGCGCGCTGTTTATCGCCGCCTTCCTGTTCTCCCCGAAGCAAGGGCTGCTGTTCCGCAAGCTGCGTCAGCGCCGTGCGGCGGCTTCGGCCGCCGGGGCGCGGGCGGCGGGATGACGCGCCGACACAAAAGCCCGGAAGGAATCGTCGGATCGGACGATTCTTCCCGGGCTTTTTGAGTGCCGGAAAATGCCGCAAGGCTTTATCGGCGTCGGCCGTTTTACGTTTGCGGTTTTTCCTCGGCGAGCCGCTTTTTGAACGATTCCGGCGATTGGCCCGTTTGTTTTTTGAACAGCCGGCTGAAATGGGCGAGATGCTTGAAGCCGAGCTGGAAGCACACTTCCGTGACGGATGTCCGGGGATTCAGCAAAAACATGATTTTGGCCTGATTGATGCGGCGGCGGTAGACGTAGTCGAAGATGGTGACGCCCGTCACTTCTTTGAACAGCTTGGACAGATGGTATTTGCTCAGATGAAGGTGGTCTTGCAGCATATCGAGCGTCAAGTCGCGGGTATACTGCGACTCGATGAAGCTGATGATGTCCTGTACCGTACGTTCTTTGTCCGAAGGAAACTCGGGTTTGTCGCGGAGAGGCTGCTGGCACAAATCGTAGACGTAATAAAGCATATCCGCCAGGGCAAGCTGCAGACGGTTATAGCCGATCGTGTCACCCCGGCGCTTGTAGCCGTCCATCCGGGCGAGCAGGCGCTCCGCTTCCTCCCGTTCGGGGCCGGCGAGCGATAGCCGGTGATTGCCCAGATCCTGAAACGGCTTAAACACGTTCAGCGCGTGAGGCATGTCCAGCAGGGGGCGCAGGTTCTCCGGCTGGAAATGCAAAAGAGTGCGCACGTAGGGAACGGATTTGTCGATTTTGGCGCAGTGAAGCGTCATGCCGTTCATCAGAATCAGGTCGCCGGGGGAGAGCACGTAGATTTTGTCGCCGATCAAGTAATTGCAGACGCCCTCATGGAAATAATAAAGCTCATAATACGGATGCGAATGGAAGACGGGGTCGATCGGTCCGACCAACCGGTACGAAAATTCGAAGGAGGCTCCCGATCGGATACGCTGCGGAAACATGAACGCTCCCCTCTCGCGTGACGTCGCTGGGATTGTGAGAGTGTATGGAACCAGCATACCACACCCGGGAACCGGACGAAATCGCATCGCCGCCGGAAAAATAAAGAAAAACCTCCCGAACGGTCCGGGCGGCCGTTCCGGAGGCGTATGCGGTTGGCGGTTACGACTCGAGCAGCCGCTTCATGTAGTCGGCGAAATCGCGCAGCAGCGCTTCGGAGCCGAGTTCTCCGCTGAAGTCCTCCACGCCGAGGTAACCGCCGTAGCCGACGGCTTTCAGATCCTCGATCACCTGCTTCCACGGAACGACGCCCTTGCGGATGCCGGTCCAGGAGCACGTCCAGGTCACGCTTCCGTCCTCGTCCGCGCCGGTTTCTTTCCAGCCGGCGTTTTTGACGTGGACATGCGCCAGATACGGCCCGAGTATTTCCATCCCCATGCGGAAATTTTCGAAGCCCTCGTGCACCATGTTGCCGGGATCGAACAGGACGCCGACATCATCGGGATCGAGCCCTTCCACGAGCCGGTAAGCGGCGGAAGCGCTGGGCGCGATCGTGACGTGGTGAGTCTCGACGAGCCCCTTCACGCCGTATTGCTTGCACAGCTCGGCGGCTTCGCGCAAGTACGCGCGCTCGGATTCGAACAGCTCGCCGAACGGCCGTGTGCGGTTGTAGCCGTGCACCCCGAGCCGGATAAACGAGGCGCCGATGCGCTTCGCGACGCGGAGCACATGCTCCGTCGCTTCCAGGTCGCCCGGCTGCAGATAAGGCGTCACGCTAACGTTTTCGAGGCCGTGCCGGCGGGCCGCTTCCGCGAACGAGTCGAAGTGCGCGTCGCCGCCGCGGGGGTCGATCGAGCAAATATTGTTGCGCCAGAACGAATACGGCTCTTGGCGGGCTTCGTCCGGAATTTCCTTAAAACGCCATTCGATGCCGTCCAGACCGGCCATTTGGGCCGCGGCGGCCAGCCGGTCCGGCGTCAAGTCCGGAGTGGCGACGGTAAAAACGGATAATTTCATGGGTTATGCCTCCTGACGGTTCGAGACCGATTATTCCACGCGCACCGCGAGCTCCTGGGCCTTCAGGCACAGCTCGGCGGCTTTGAACGCATGCTCCTGCGTCATCGCGGTTTCCGTGCGGTTCAGGCAATCGAGAATCAGCTCGCCGAAGTACGGATATCCGACTTTGCCGCGAAGCTCCAGCCGATGCTCGCCTTCGCCGTTCACGAGGTACAACTGGTCGCCTTCCGGCTGGCGCGCGATGTCGACGTATTTGCGCAGCTCGATGTATCCGTCCGTGCCGAGAATAACCGTGCGCCCGTCGCCCCAGGTCGACAGCCCGTCGGGCGTCAGCCAGTCGACGCGGAAGTAATGGCTCGCGCCGTTATCCCCGCGCAGCATCGCGTCTCCGAAGTCTTCCAGCTCGGGATATTGCTTGTTGCGGTAGTTCGCGACCCGGCTCTGCAGCACTTCGGCGTCGCGGCAGCCCGCGTAGTACAGGAACTGCTCGATCTGGTGGCTGCCGATATCGCACAGGATGCCGCCGTACTGGGCTTTCCGGAAAAACCAGTCCGGCCGGGACGGCGCGTTCAGCCGGTGCGGACCGAGCCCCATAACTTGGACGACCCGTCCGATCGCCCCGTCCTTCACGAGCTGGCCGGCGAACACCGCGCTTTCGACGTGCAAGCGCTCGCTGTAGTACACCGCGTATTTCCTGCCCGTCTCGGCGACGGCTCTGCGGGCTTCGGCCAACTGATCGAGCGAGGTGAACGGCGTTTTGTCGGTAAAATAGTCTTTGCCGTGGCGCATGACGCGGACACCGAGCGGTCCGCGGTCGCAAGGGATGGCGGCGGCGGCCACCAGCTTCACCTCGGGGTCCTGCAAAATTTCCTGCTCCGACGACGCGGCGCGTACGCCGGGGTACTTGCGCAGGAACGCTTCCACCTTGGCCGGGTCCGGGTCGTACACCCACTTGAGCGTCCCACCGGCTTCGGTCAAGCCGTTGCACATGCCGTAGATATGCCCGTGATTCAGGGCCATCGCGGCGAATACGAATTCTCCCGCCCGGACGACCGGCTTCGGTTTGCCCTGGGGCGCGTAATTCATTCCGTCTTTCATCGTGATGCCAGCTTCCTTTCCGCAGCGGATTCGGACCGTATGGCAGCGGGTTGAGTGTCCTTGCCCGCCGGTCAGTGCGTG
Organism: Paenibacillus thermoaerophilus; assembly: GCF_005938195.1. Classification (GTDB taxonomy): domain Bacteria; phylum Bacillota; class Bacilli; order Paenibacillales; family Reconciliibacillaceae; genus Paenibacillus_W; species Paenibacillus_W thermoaerophilus. The sequence continues at coordinate 58,105 of NZ_VCQZ01000003.1, read as the reverse complement.
CCCGAGACGTCCGCCGTTACGTAGTGGTTGGCGTCTTTTTTCGTCTTGGAGTTGCGGATCTGCTCTTGAAGCTTATCATAGAACAGGTCTTCGTCGATGGGGAACTCCACCCAGTCGTCGATCCACGTCGACAGCAGCATCGCGTTGGACAGCATCAGGCCGTTGATGCCTTCTTCTCCGGGAGCGATCAGCGGCGTTCCCTTGAGAATCGCGTTCACCCAGTCCTGCGTAATCGCCGCGTGCTGCGAACCGCCGGATGCGACGGGCACGTCGAACGTCCAGCATTCCGGCTGTCCGAACGAGCCGGTGAACGTCCGGTTGAACTCCGACTCCGGAACCCGCAGCCTGGAGAAGGTCAGCTTGCCGTTCTCGACCACCAGCTTGCCCCGGTCGCCGCTCACTTCGAACCGGTTCGTGCCCGGCGATTCGTAGGTCGAAGTGACGAACACGCCCGTCGCGCCGTTCTCGTATTCGACGTAAGCGGTGACGTCGTTCTCCACCTCGATGTCGCGATGCTTGCCGAATTGGCAGAAGGCCCGCATCCGTTTCGGCTTCAGGCCGGTCGTCCATCCCCACAGGTCCAATTGGTGCGGGTCCTGGTTGATGAGCACGCCGCCGCCTTCTCCCGCCCAGGTGGCGCGCCAGCCTCCGGAATTGTAGTAGCTTTGCGGGCGGTACCAGTTCGTAATGATCCAGTTCGTGCGGCGGATTTCGCCCAGCTCGCCGGACTCGAGCAGTTCCTTCAGCTTGGCGTACAGCGGGTTCGTGCGCTGGTTGTACATGATGCCGAACACGTTGCCGCTGGCCGCGGCGGCTTCGTTCATTTCGCGCACTTGTTTCGTGTAGACGCCCGCCGGTTTTTCCACCAGCACGTGCAGTCCGTGGGAGAACGCCTGGATCGCCTGCCGGGGATGGTCGTAGTGCGGGGTGCAGATCAGCACGCCGTCGATCGCGCCCGAGGCGTACATCGCTTCCGGCGTATCGAAACGCCGGACGTGTTCGCCCAGCTCGCTGCGCGCCCATTCCAGCCGCTCCGGACGGCTGTCGCACACGGCGGCGAGAACGCCGTCTTTCACTTCATTTGCAATCAAATATTTGGCGTGGCCGGTTCCCATGTTGCCCAACCCGACAATGCCGATGCGTACGCTAGACATGGTGAAATTCCCCCAGGAACATATTTTCCGTGAGATCCGGTATGCTCTCATTTTAACAGACGGCATCCGATATCTCTTTACTCGCACCATCGAATCTCTTGCGGGATTTGACTGTGATTGTGGTCGTTCATGAAAATGGCTGAAAATCGTGATATACTTAAGCGCGAAAGACCGGCCGCACGGTGCGGCCTGTACATACCGCCTGACTGCGGCATGTTCGTTCGAATCATATCTACGTATCGGGAATCATCGTTGACTGTTGGAATTCAAAAAGCAGAATGATGCGATAAAAAGCGAAACAGGATGGGAGTTTTGCGGCATGTGCGGAATAGCGGGAGTCGTATATTTTACGCCAACCACGCCGGAGGAATCGTTGATCCGGAAGATGACGGACGTGATCGGGCACCGGGGGCCGGACGACTACGGCTTTTGGGCGGAGCCTCACGTCGGGCTGGGCTTCCGGCGTCTGTCGATTATCGATTTGTCGGAAGGGCATCAGCCGCTCGCCAACGAGGACGAGTCGGTCTGGATTACGTTTAACGGGGAGATCTACAACTACAAGACGCTGCGTCAGCGGCTCGAATCCCAGGGCCATGTGTTCAGGACGAATACGGATACGGAGGTGATCGTCCACCTTTACGAGGAGCTCGGCGAGGATTGCGTCAAGGAGCTGCGCGGCATGTTCGGCTTCGTCATCTGGGACAGGCGGCGCAAGATGCTGTTCGGCGCCCGGGACCATTTCGGGATCAAGCCGTTCTATTACGCGCACGACGGCGACCGGCTGCTGTACGGCTCCGAGATCAAAAGCCTGCTGGCGGCGGGCGTCGAGAGGCGTTTGCGGCAGGAAAGCCTGCTGAACTACATGACGTTCCAATACGTGCCGGAGCCTTACACGATGTTCGAAGGCGTGAACAAGCTTCCGCCCGCGCATACGATTACGGTGACTCCGGACGGCGCGGTGTCGATCCGCCGCTACTGGGACCCGATGTTCGAGCCGGTCGAAGGGCCGCTCGATATGTACATCGAGGAATTGCGGGCGAAGCTGGCGGATTCGGTGAAGCATCACATGGTCAGCGACGTGGAGCGCGGCTGCTTCCTGTCCAGCGGCATCGACTCGACGGCGATCGCCGCCCATATGCGCAGGATCGAGCCGATCCGGACGTTCTCGGTCGGCTTCGAGGGACCGAACAACGAGACGACGGTCGCGGAGCAGACGGCGCGCGCGCTTGGCACGGAGCACTACAGCCGGGTGATTACGGAGCAAGACTACTTCGACTCGCTGCCCAAGGCCATCTGGCACCAGGACGAACCGGTGGCCGACCCGTCCGCGATCGCGCTGTACCATGTCGCCAAGCTGGCGGCGGAGCATGTGACCGTCGTCCTGTCCGGCGAAGGGGCGGACGAGCTGTTCGGCGGCTACCGCATCTACCGCGAGCCGCGCTCGCTCGCGGCGGTGTCGTGGCTGCCGGGATCGCTGAAGCGGGCGCTTCGCACGCTGGCGGAGGCGCTGCCGGCGGGCGTCCGGGGGCGCAACTATCTGATCCGGGCGGCGACGCCGCTGGAGGAGCGGTTCCTCGGCAACGCGCGCATCTTCAGCGAGGACGCGAAGGCGGAGCTCGTGCGCTTCGGCGGGCAACTGCTGGATTCGTATACGAATCCGGTGCAGACGGCGAAAACGTTCTACGACCGGACGAAGCATCTGGACCCCGTGTCCCGTATGCAATATATCGATCTGAACCTGTGGATGCCGGGCGACATCCTGATGAAGGCCGACAAGATGACGATGGCCCACTCGCTGGAGCTGCGCGTGCCGTTCCTCGACAAGGAGCTGTTCGAGCTGGCGCGGCGCATTCCGGCGCGGCACCGGATCGCCGGCGGCACGACCAAATATGTATTCCGCCGCGCGATGGAAGGCATCGTGCCGGATTTCGTCCAGAACCGGCCGAAGCTCGGCTTCCCCGTGCCGCTGCGCTCCTGGCTGAAGGGACCTCGCGGAACCCTTCTGCTGGAGCAGATCGAAGCGGCGGAGCTCGGTCATATTTTCGACATGCGCCAGGTGGAGCGGATGGTGTCCGAGCATGTCGCGGGGACGGCCGATCATGCCCGCAAGCTGTGGGTGCTGTACGTGTTCGCCTTGTGGCATGACGCTTATCTGAAGGAGCAGGCGTCCCCGTTGGCGGCAGCGGCGCGGTAAGCGCGGGCCGCCGGAATCGAGAGGAGGAGAGGCATGCCGAAATATCGACTGCTGGCCCTGGACATGGACGGTACGCTGCTGGACGACGAGCAGCGCATATCTCCGGAGAACCGCGAATGGATCGGCCGGGCACGCGAAGCTGGCGTAACGGTGATCTTCGCGACGGGGCGGGGGTATCAGAGCCTGCTGCCCTATGCGGAGGAATTGAATCTGGACAGCCCGATCGTCGCGGTGAACGGCAGCGAGATTTGGCGGCGTCCGGGCGAGCTTCACGAGCGTCACCCGCTGGGGCGAGACGACGTGCGGCAACTGTACGCTCTCGCGCTGCGGCACGATGTCTGGTATTGGGCTTATTCCACCGAAGGCGTCTTCAACCGGGAGACCTGGACGAACGACGTGGATTCGTACGAGTGGCTGAAGTTCGGATATTACACGGAGAACGGCGAGAAGCTGTCCGCGATTTTGGACCAATTGAACCGGTGGGGAGGCTATGAGATCACGAATTCGCATCCGTGCAATCTGGAGGTGAATCCGCGCGGAGTCAGCAAAGCGAGCGGGCTGCGCGCGGTGTGCGGGTTGCTCGGCATCGAGCTGTCCGAGACGATCGTCGCGGGCGACAGCTTGAACGATATCGCGATGATCCGCGAGGCGGGGTTCGGCGTGGCGATGGGCAACGCGCAGGATGCCGTCAAAGCGGCGGCGGACGCCGTGACGGGCACGAACGCCGAGCACGGCGTCGCGCAATTGATACGGACTTATATCCTGAACGATTGATCGGGGGAGCCGGGATGGACTGGATGTCTGTGTTGGGTTGGGCCTTGATCGTGCTGCTGTTCGCGGTCGGCATGCTGGGGGCGGTGTATCCCGTTTTGCCGGGCGCGCTGGCGATCTACGCCGCTTTCTTCGTGTACGGGCTGTTTTTTACGTGGGAGCCGTTCGGCATCTGGTTTTGGCTGATACAGACGACGATCGTGGTCGTGCTGTTCGCGGCCGATTACGCCGTCAGCGCGCTTGGCGTCAAGAAGTTCGGCGGCTCCAAGGCTTCCGTATGGGGAAGCACGATCGGCCTGATCGTCGGACCGTTCGTGATCCCCGCGTTCGGCCTCATTATCGGCCCGTTCGCGGGAGCCGCGATCGGCGAGCTGATCGCCGGGAAGGACTGGAAGCAGGCCGTGCAGTCCGGCCTCGGCGCGCTTGTCGGCTTTTTCACCGGCACGGTCGTGAAGGTGCTGCTGCAAGGGCTGATGATCGTGCTGTTTATCGTCTGGATCTGGTAGCTCCCGGAGCGCCGCAACTTGAGGACTTCCGAATGACCGTAGCCTTGGGCCGTCCGAGTCCCCGCACTCTTGGGCTGGTCTCCCCCGATTTGGCGAATCTATCAACTTAATTTATCACCGGACGGGCGGCTCCCGACGCCGGTAAAAGATTTCTGACGACGGCAGGCGGAAGCCGAAGGCAAGACCCGGAACGACGGACGGCAGCCCTGTGGCGCGGAGGCTCCGTATATCGTCGGACGGGCGAAGGAAGGCAGGAATGGACGTTGGCTAAAGATTCGTTGGTAAAAGGCACGCTGATCCTGGCGGTGGCCGCATTGGTGGCGCGAGCCCTCGGGCTTGTGCAGCGGGTGCCGCTGGAGCACCTGTTGGGCAAGGACGGCAGCGGCATGTTCGGCCAAGCGAACAATGCGTATCTGGCGCTGCTCGTTATCGCCACCGCCGGCATCCCCAGCGCGCTCAGCAAGCTGGTGTCGGAGCGGATGGAGCTGGGACGGCACCGCGAGGCGCAGGATTTGTTCCGCGCCTCCGTGCTGTTTGCGTTGGCCGCGGGAGTCGTGCTGACGGCGGGCTTGTACCTGCTGGCTCCCTGGTATGCGGAGTTTTCCCGCGTGCCGGATTCGGCGGCGGCGATTCGGGCGATCTCGCCGACGCTGCTGCTGTTCCCGCTGATCGCGATGCTGCGGGGATACTTCCAGGGCAACCGGATGATGATGCCGGGAGGCATCTCGCAGATCGTCGAGCAGTTGATCCGCGTCGCCGCCGCTCTTGCGCTGGCGGGCGTGCTGCTTGGCCTCGGCTTCAGCGTGCCGGTCGCGGCCGCCGGCGCCGCGTTCGGCAGCGTGATCGGCGGCGTCGCGGCGCTGGCCGTGATGCTGTACTACTACCGCAAGCTGCGCCGCGAGCAGGCGGCCAAGTCCGGTCGTGGAACGGCTGACGAGACCCGACTGCGGACCGGCGAGGCGTACAAGCTGATTCTGCGCATCTCGGTGCCGATCACGCTGTTCTCGCTGGCGGTGCCGCTGCTGTATATGCTCGACAGCTCGCTGCTCGGTCCGCTGCTTGCGCCGCAGATGGGCGAGCAGCGGGCGGCGGAGTGGCTCGGCATCCTGACGGGACGCGCGCAGCCGATCGCCGGGTTGCCGATTATTTTGGCGGTGGCGCTCAGCCAGTCCGTGATTCCGGTCATCTCCTCGGCATACGCCAAGGGCGACGCGGACGAGGTGGCCCGCCAGACGTCGCTGTGCTTGCGGCTGTCGCTGCTGTCCGGCCTGCCGGCCGTCGTCGCGCTGTCCGTCGCGGCGGAGCCGCTGACCGGGTTCTTGTATACCGACGCCGAAGGCGCGGGCATGGTGTCGCTGCTGACGGCCGGCACGATCTTTCAGATTTTGATGATGACGACCGGTGCCATCCTGATGGGACTCGGCCGAGTGAACGCCTGCGTCGCGTTTGTCGGCATCGGGCTGGCTGTCAAGCTGGCCGCGCTGTACGCCTTGACGCCGCTGCTTGGCCCGAACGGCATTCCGGTCTCGACGTCGCTGTGCTTCGCCGTCGCGTCCGTGCTGAACCTGTGGTATTTGCGCCGGATGGTGGCGTACCGGGTGTTCGGCGTCCGCTGGGTCGGCCTGATCGCGACGGTGCTGGGCATGAGCGCAGCCGGGCACGCTCTCCTGCAGCTCGCGGAGGAGGCGTTCGGCGGCGGCAACCAATACCTGCACGACGGCTTCGCCTTGGCGCTGTCCGGGGGCGTCATGCTGCTGCTGTATCCGGTGCTGCTGGGCGTGACGGGCGTCGTCACGAAAGCCGACGCCGCGGCATTCCCCCCGCGGGTGCGGCGCTTGATCGGCCGGTTCGTGAAGCTGCCCGAAGCCGGCAAAGGCACGGCAACCTGAACAAAAACGCCTCTCCGCCGTTCGGGCGGAGGGGCGTTTTTGACTCCGCCGCGTGCCGGGGCATTCAGCCGGGCGGAGCCTGCCGGCCGGGTTTCAACGCTTGCGCGGCCGCCACGGCGAGCTCGATCGCGCGCAGCCCCTCGCAGCCATCATGCGCAAGCTCCCAGCGGGCGGGCGGCTCCAGCGGCTCGAGCGCGTACTCGGCGGCGAGAGCGGGGCCGGCCTCGTCCAACCAATCGTACGGCTTCGGCTCGGGCGGCGGCTGGTCCGGCCAAGCGTCCTCAAGCGCCGGACTGTACAGACGGTCGGCGCCCGGCTTCAGCCGGTGGCCGGCCAGCCTCGTCCGGTAGGGGCGATCGGGCGGCGACGTCCTCTCCCGGGCGAACAGATGCGGCCAGTAATCGGCCCGGGAGCCGGTGTGGCGAACCGACAACGCGAAGCCGATAGCGCCGGTCCGCACCGGCTCCACGCCGAACAGCAGCGCGTACAACTGCTTGCCGAAGCGAATCCGTTCCTCCAGATTGCCGAAATCTTCAAGCACGAGGCCCGCCAGCCGCAAGATGCGGGGATTCGCCGGAGACCGATACGGAAACACCACCTGATTCATCTGCAGATAGGCTTGCGCCCGGAAGAAGGGGGATTCCAGCACCTGCTCCCGGAACAGCGGATTCCGGACGACGCGCTTCTCGATAAAATGCTGCTCGTTGACGATCAGCGCGGCCGTCAGCGCTGCGGGTTCGCGGGTTTGCCAGAAGCGCCGCCAGACCGGGATCATGAACCGGGAGACGCCGAACTCGCTTAACAAGCCGGACAAATCCCGGCCGGCGCGCACGGAAGCGTCGTAGAGCAGCAGTTGGGGGTAAGCGTCCCCGAATATGTACGAATTGGCCGTTTCAAGGAAGCGGAAGACGTGCCGCCGCTGTTCGGGCGTCAACAGCCTCGGCAGCAATTCGCCCTGCAGGTCGGTCATGTTCCAGCCCCCGTTGCGGGAAACCATATGGGCCACCAGTGCCCAATGCAGCTCCGGATGGCGGCGGTAAACCGCCCGGTACGCTTCGGTTCGCGTGACGTTATTGCGGTTGAGCGCCCGCGTCTCCGCCCGGATGCGGGAGACCAGCGAGTCCAGGGGCGAACTCCGGAGATCCGGCGCGAAAGCCGGGGCGCGAAAGCCGGCCGTGTACCGATCGGGGACAAGCGTCTCGCCCGGCGACAGCGCCGCTTCCATCTCCGTTCGGGCGCGGAACCGGTCCGCCGGGACTGTGCCGGTCCGGTCGGCGGTCGCCGGCAGCCGCCGCCAGGCGAGGGACAGCCACTCCCGGTCCTTGAGCGGGATCGACAGCTCCGAAGGAAGCGGGCGGCGGCCGCGCTGTCCCCATCGCGCCCGGAACCGCCGGACGAGGCGCGCCGCCCACCGGTATGCCGTTCCTTTCCATTTCATCCATGCCGCCATCGCGCTTGCCCCTTTCGCAAAATGAGTTCCTTTGATACCAGTTTGCTGCATTTTTCGGCCCCTTAACCGCTCGAATTGACAGGTCCCGCGGCGGTGTGCTATTAATTGGGAAACCGGACGCGGTTGCGGCTTGTTGCCGCCCCGACGTCCGTCTATTTACAGGGAGGTTGCAATTCCATGTTGAATGTTCGGACCGAATCCGAGTTTCGCGAGGCGATCGCCTCCGGGAAGCCTGTTATCGCCGTTTTTAAAACGACCTGGTGCAAGGATTGCCATTATATCGAGCCTTTTATGCCGGAAGTCGAAGCGGCATACGCCGACCGCTTGACCTTCATTCAAATCGACCGCGACGAGCTGCCGGACTTGTGCACGGAGCTGAACGTACTGGGAATCCCCAGCTTTATCGCCTTCGCTCAAGGCAAGGAAACGATCCGGTTCGTGAACAAATATCGCAAAACGCGCGAGGAGATTGAGGAGTTTTTGGACCGCGCCGTGGAGGTCGCCCGGGCCGTCGAACAAGCCGCCGAATAAGGGGACGGGGGGAACGCCTTGAAAAATTGGAAGAGGCATGCGCGCGAGTGGCTGACCAGCCTGTTGATCGCTTTTGCCATCTTTTTTACGGTCAACACCTATGTCGCCCAAGCCATGAAAGTCAAAACCGGCTCGATGATTCCGACGCTGGAGATCAGCGACCGGATTTTCGTGGAGAAGCTGGTGAGCCTCACCGAGTTCCATTTTCAGGACATTATCGTGTTTCATCCCCCGGTGCCCGGACATGAGAAGGAAGCTTGGGTCAAGCGCGTGATCGGCCTGCCCGGAGACACGATCGAGATCCGAGACCGGAAGCTGTACCGGAACGGGGAAGCGGTGGACGAACCGTATATCCGCGAGGAGATGCGTTACTCCATGGCTCCGGTCGTCGTCCCCGAGGACCATTATTTCGTGCTGGGGGACAACCGGAACGACAGTCTGGACTCCCACCTGTGGGACCAGCCGTTCGTGCACAAGGACCGGGTGATCGGCAAGGCGATGGCGACGTTCTACCCGTTCAGCCGGGCGAATATTTGGTGGCCATAAACGGAGATGGATTCGGCCGGTGCGGCCTTTGTCGACGAACCGTTAAAGTCTCTTCGACAGTTTGTCACATTTGCGAATGGCAAACGCGACGGGACATCGCTATAATGAAGGTTGACACAGAGAGAGTGGGTGAAGACCTTCATGAAATTGTCACCGAAAGCCGTAAGAACGTTAACGCTGTGGACGGTTATCGGCATGGGACTCGTGCTGCTTATGGGTTCCGTCGTAACGAAGACGGAATCGGGCATGGGATGCGGTTCCGATTTCCCGTTATGCCACGGCAAGCTGATTCCGGCGAAAACCATCGAATCGATGATTGAATACAGCCACCGGTTCGTATCCGGATTGGTCGGACTGCTGGTGTTGTATACGACTGCCGTTGTCTGGAAAAGCGTGCGCGAGCGAGCGGATGCCCGCTGGTTCGCGGCGATCGCTCTTCTCTTCACGATCGTGCAGGCGATCATGGGCGCGCTGGTGGTCAAGATGTCGCAAGCCTCGGGCGTGTTGGCGCTTCACTTCGGTTTTTCCCTGATCGCCTTCGCGGCCTCGCTGCTGCTGGCCATCGTCGCCCGGCAGCGCACGGCGGAGCCGCAGTCGGGCGCGACCCGGGCCGTTCCGGTTTCGCCGGGCTTCAAGTGGCTGGTCGCGGTCTCGATCGTGTATTGCTATGTCGTCGTTTACCTGGGCGCGTTCGTCCGGCATACGGAATCGGCCGGCGGCTGCACCGGCTGGCCCTTGTGCAACGGCGAAGTGATCCCCGAATTGAGCGGACCGGCGGGCATCGCCTTTCTTCACCGGATTGCGGGGCTGCTGCTGATGATCGTCGTCGCCGTTTTGGGCCATATCGCCTACCGCCATCAGAGCGACCCGACGCTGCGCCGGGCCGGCGTATGGGCGACCGTGCTCGTCGTCGCGCAAGTGCTCAGCGGCGGATTGGTCGTGTTCACGCTGGGAAGCGAACAGTTCTACTTGTTCACCAGCCTGCTGCACACGATGCTGATCTCCGGGCTGTTCGGCGTGCTGACGTATATGGGAGTGCTGACGCTCCGGCGCGCTCCGTAGCCAAAACAGGCGGTTCCCGCCCTGCGTTCGTTCGCGCAGGCGGGATACCGCCTGCTCCCGTTTTACCGGACTCCCACTATCTCGGCCTATAACTGGAGGATTTGAGTCATGATCCATGCGAACTTGCGCAGTTTCCTCGATCAACTGCGACGGGAAGGCGACCTTCGGATCATCGAAGCGCCGGTCGACCCGTATCTGGAAATTGCGGAAATTCACCGCCGCGTCATCGAGCAGAGGGGACCCGCCCTGCTGTTCACGAATGTCAAAGGCAGCCTGTTCCCGGTCGTCACGAATCTGTTCGGCACGCCGAGACGGGTCGATCTGGCGTTCGGGCCGCGGCCGGAACAGTTCATGAAGCGTCTGATGGCGGCCAAGGAGACGCTGCTTCCGCCTTCGGCGAAAAAATTGTGGGAAGAGCGCGGCCTGCTGCTGGATCTGATGAAGGTCGGCATGAAGACGCTGCCGCGCGACAAAGCCCCGGTGCTCCAGCATTGCGAGACGCAAAATCCGCTGGCGGGCATACCGGCGCTGACCGGCTGGCAGGACGACGGCGGTCCGTTCATCACGCTGCCTCTTGTGTACACGGAGCATCCGGACAATCCGAAGGATCACAACCTCGGCATGTACCGGATGCAGATTTACGACGGCAAGACGACGGGCATGCATTGGCAGATCCACAAAGGGGGAGGCTTCCACCACCATGAGGCGGAGAAACGCAATCTCTCCTTGCCCGTCACCGTGTTCCTCGGCGGCCCGCCGGCGCTGATCGCTTCGGCGATCGCGCCCGTGCCGGAGGCGCTGCCGGAGCTGCTGCTGGCGTCGTTTATCCTCGGAGACAAGCTGCCGATGGCGGACAACCCGTTCGGCGGCCACCGGCTCGTCGCCGAAGCCGAATTCGCCATCGTCGGGGAAGTGCCGCCGCATGTCCGCCGTCCGGAGGGGCCGTTCGGCGACCATTACGGCTATTATTCGCTCAAACACGATTTCCCGGTTTTTAACGTCAACCACGTCTGGCGGCGCAAGGACGCGATCTATCCGGCGACGGTCGTCGGCAAGCCGTATCAGGAGGACTACTTCCTGGGCGAGTTCCTGCAAAGACTGCTGCACCCCGGTTTTTCCCTGGTGATGCCGGGCATCCGCGATCTGTGGACATACGCCGAGACGGGCTTTCACCCGCTGGCGGCGGCGATCGTGCGGGAGAGCTATTCGCGGGAGGCGCTGTCGAACGCGTTCGCCATTCTGGGGCAAGGCCAGTTGACGCTGACCAAATTCCTGATCGTGACGGACCAGCAGCTCGATCTCGGCAATTTCTCCGCGCTGTTCGAGGCGGTGCTGGAGCGGTTCGACCCGCGCCAGGATCTCTTTATTCTCAACAAGACCTCGCATGATACGCTGGATTATACGGGGCTGCAACTGAATCACGGCAGCAAGGCGATCCTCATCGGCACCGGCGCCCCCATCCGCGAGCTGCCCCGCGAGTACGCGGGCGGGGACATCCCGGAGATTCGCGACGCGCGCGTCTATTGCGGCGGCTGTCTGGTCGTCTCGGGCGAATCCTACGAGAAGGAGCCCGAGCTGGCGGAGCGGCTGCTCGGTTACGCCCGCGACCGCCTGGCGGAATGGCCGGTCATCGTGCTGGCGGACGATGCGGCGATTGCGCAGAGCCAGTTGTCGTTCCTCTGGACGGTGTTCACCCGCTTTAACCCGGCCACGGACATTTACGCGGACGCGTCGGTGCGCCAGCATCATCTCAGCTACCGGCTGCCGATCGTGATCGACGCGAGGATGAAGCCGGGATATCCGGACGAGCTGTTCCCGCGGGAGGACGTCGTGCAACTGGTTGACCGGCGATGGAAGGAATATTTTCAATGAGCGGCTATTCCAATGCCAAATCCGGCGTGTGGATTCCGCATGCCGGATTTGTGCTCGTCTATATTCTGTGGGGACTGAACATGTCCTCGATGAAATTCGGCGGCGGCGAGTGGGACCCGTTCGTCTTCAACAGCTTGCGCTACCTGCTGATCGCGCCGATCTTGTGGCTGATGTGCGCGTACATGCTTCGCGGCGAGGCCACGAGGGCTCCGGTCTGGAAATCCCCGTTCCGGATGGAGCGGAAGGACCTGATGTTGCTGCTCGGTCTCGGCGTCTTGTCCGGCGTCGGCATGGAAGCGTTCCTGTCCTACGGGTTACAATATTCCAATACGGCGAACGGCGCGGTGCTTGGCCGGGGCTTGACCCCTGTGGTTACCGTCCTGATCGCGCTTGCTCTCCGCCAGTTGAATCTGACCTGGCGTATCCTGGTCGGCATCCCGCTGGCATTTGTCGGCGTTCTGCTGATGGTCGGCGGCGAAGGCGGATTCGCGATTACCGAAGAGACGCTGAAGGGCGACGTGATTTTGCTGTCGCGCAGCCTATTCGGCGCGATCTACCTGATCGGCATGAACCGGCTTATCGGCAAATATCCGCTGCCGCTGCTGATTGCCTGGGAGATGACGGCGGCCGCCGTGTCGCTGGCCCCCGTGCTGATCTGGAAAGGGTCGTACGAGCTGTTCGCGGAGATGAGCTGGCAGGGCTGGGTCAGTCTCGCCTACACGTCGATCTTCGCGACGATCGTCGGCTTTTACATCCATAACGCCTGTCTCGGCCGGCTCGGGCCGTTTAAAGCTTCCGCTTACGGTTATCTGCTGCCGCTGACGGCTGCCGTATTCGGCTATCTGCTGCTGGGCGAGCGGCTCAGCGTTTACCAGTGGATCGGGGGAGCGGGCGTGCTTACGGCGATGTACCTGGTCCAGCGCGACCGGATGCAGGAGGTCCGGGGCGCCGGCCGGCCGATGCCGATTGCAACGGAGGTGCGGAAATGATGCTGTTTACGGACGATTCCGGCACGCCGCCGGAGCTGGAGCCCGCTTACGGCGCCATCGACCGGTACCGCAAGCGGTTGGAGCCCCTGAAGCAAGAGGGCTCGCCGGACTGCGGCTTTTACACGCAATGCGACATTCAGGCGAGATCGTGCCGATTGGCGCTGGAGGAGCTCGAATGGAGCGTCGCGGCTTCCGAGCGTTTTCGCTCCGGCGTGACGGAGAAGGTGGCGGAGCGGATGCCTCCTGACGAATGGCATCAATACCGGCTTCATGTGTATTTTTATAAAAACGCGTTTATCCGGGTGTTTTCCATCCTCGATAAGCTCGGCTCGCTGCTGAACCGGCTGTTCGAGCTGCGGACGGAGCGCGTCAAGCACCGGTACTCGTATTACACCGTGCTGCGGCAAATGCAGCATATCCATGCCGTTCCGGAGCTGACGCGCAAGCTTGCGGCGATCAAGGAAGCATACGGGCCGCCGATGTCCCGGCTTCGCAAGAAGCGCAATGTCGAAGTCCATCTGATCAACTCGGAGCTGGAGGACGATATGTACGCGGCCGATCATTGCAGCGGGGGCCGGACCTTAATCGAGGATCTGGAGGAAGCGTCCGTCGATCTTCTGGCGGGCCAGCGGATGGTCGCGGAGACGATCGCCGCCGTGTTCGGCGACTTGGAGGCCCGGCTGATGCGCTCCGCACATCCGGCGGCCCCGGGCAACCGGAAGCGTGCAACGAACCCGGGCGACCGGTACCGGATTCGGCATGACGATCCGCACGGTTGGGAACGGGCGCATACGTACGCGAGGAGGCGGCAATCATGAAGCAGGACGGCCAGGAGATGCGGTTCGTTTTGTTCGGACCCGAGCGGCGATATTCGTTCGTCGGGGCCTACGGCCATTCGGTCGAGCTGACGATGTTCCCGGAGGACCCGGAGCCCGCGGGGCATGTCGTGCTGCTCGTCCGCTGCGGCGGCGGGCTGCTGTTCGCGCGGCATTCGCGCCGGGGGCTGGAGTGGCCCGGCGGCAAGGTGGAGCCGGGAGAGACACCGCTCGAGGCGGCGCTGCGCGAGCTGAGGGAGGAGACCGGCGGCTCGGCGGAATCGGTCTGGTTTGTCGGGCAGTATGTCGTTCATGGAACCGAGAGCGGCCGGTTCGTCAAAAACGTCTACGCGGCGGTTGTGCGGGAGCGTCCGGGCGAACCCACCGGCGACGATACCGACGGCGCCGAGATCGTGCCGATCGACGTGCAACCGAGCCCGGAGCGCGGTTTCTCGCCGCTGGTGTGCGACCCGGTATTCGCCGCGGTGCGGTCGGCCGTGCTCGGCGTCGGCTGATTGCGCCGCCGCGCCGCAGCCGCCTCGAACCGCGAAGCGGCTTTCCATCCGTTCTCACACAAAAAAGGACCGGTCCACCGGTCCTTTTTCGCCCATACGGTTAAAATACTTGAACGACTTCCTGAATGCCTTCGACTTCTTCCAGCAGCGCGCGTTCGATGCCTGCTTTCAGCGTGATCGTCGAGCTCGGGCAGCTTCCGCAAGCGCCCATCAGGCGCAGCTTCACGATGCCGTCCTCGACATCGACCAACTCAACGTCGCCGCCGTCGCGTTGCAGAAACGGGCGCAATTTATCCAATACTTCAAGTACTTCGTCGTACATTTTGTTCTGGGTAGCTTCGCTCATTTGATTCAGCCTCCTTCTTCTTTTATATTATATAACATCGACCGCGAAAGTAAAATGGCTCGAAGGCCCGCCCGGTCCGGGGCGGCCCAGCCTTGAGGCAAGGAGCAACGCACATGAAAGCCATCATCGAGTTTTGCGCCAACAATATGCATCACGGCACCGACCGGATCATGAAAAAATTGGAAGAAGCACATCCCGACTTCGATGTCGTCGAATACGGCTGCCTCGGCAATTGCGGCCAATGTTATATGGAACCGTTCGCGCTGGTGAACGGGCGAATTGTCGACGCGGCGCATGCGGACGAGCTGTACGAGAAAATACTGCTGGCTGTTGAAGGCGAAGAAGAAGACCCGTTTGCGTTCGTGGACGATCTGGATTAAAGCCCGTTTTCAGCCCGCCGCCAGCTCGTCCCCGTATACGCATGCCTCCTCCAGCCCGCCGCATCTCCCCGCATCTTAACCGAAGTGCCGTTTCGATTTCCATAACACGCCGCTTTTGAGCAGGCGAGGAACTTTTCCGAGCATGACCGTGCTTTTGCCCATAACGCCGAAGCCGGCTTTTTTGCCGAGCGAGCCGAGCATGCCGCGCAGCCTGATTTTTTTCAGGTGAGGGGTCGTTCCTTTCCAGATCGCCTGCAGCACCTCCGCCACCTGCGCTCCCTGGTGCTGGGCGAGCTGTCCGCTCGGGGAGTGGGGCAGGCTCGCGCAGTCTCCCACGATAAACACGCCCGGATAATCCGGAAGCTGATGGTAGGCGTCGATGATCAGACGCCCCGCCGGGTCCTTCGGAAGCTGCAGCGCCTGGACGATCGGACTCGGCTGAATGCCAGCCGTCCACACCGTTACGTCGGTGACAATCGGTTGTTCCCGGTTGTAGACGACGCCTTGCTCCACGCGGGATACCGAGACGTTGGACACCAGCTCGACGTGATGCTCGGTGAACCACTGGTGCACGTACCGGCTCAGGCCTTCCGGGAAGTGGGACAATATGCGGGGGCCCCGGTCGAGCAGTCGGATGTTGAGATCGGGGCGGCTCTCCCGAAGCTCGGAGGCCAGCTCGACGCCGCTGAGGCCGCCGCCGACGATGGTGACTTGGCCGTACGGGCGCACGTCGTTCAGCGCCTGATACGTTCGGCGCGTCGCGGACAGCGTCTGAATCGTCTGCGTATACTGGTCCGCGCCGGGGATTCCGTGGAATTTGTCCACGCATCCGAGCGCCAGCACCAGATATTCGTAAGGCACCGGATCGTCCTGATCCAGAAGCACGAGTTTGCGGTCGAGATCGACTCCGGTAATTTCGCCGTAACGTACGGTCAGTCTCGGGTCGACGGGGAACGGCACGCGGATGTCGAGGTCCGACACCGTTCCGGCCGCAAGCGCGTAATACTCCGTCTTCAGTCCTTGGAACGGCATGCGGTCGATCAGCACCAGCCGCGTATCCGCGGGCAAGTCTTGCTCCAGCAGCTTGTTCGCCACCGTTTGGCCGCCGTAGCCGCCGCCGATAATCACAACCTGTTTCATGAGAGACAACCTTCCTTTTTCATCGAAAAAACCGCGCGGACAGCCAAGTCCGGCGGTCTGGTTATAGAATGGTTCGGGATGGGAGAAGCCGGCTGCGCCGGGCGGCTTCTTCCGATCGGCCTACTGCCTTGTCCTATCGCCGCAGCCCGCCCGTCGGGCGGACGTTGATCATGAGCTGTTTATAGTGTTCCACCAGAAGGGCAGCGTATCAAAAAACATATTCGGATTCACCGGCGAATTGCCTACCCAGAACGTAAAGTGCAGGTGCGGGCCGGTGGAGAAACCGGTCGAGCCGACTTTGCCGATCATGTCGCCCCGCTTCACCCGCTGTCCGGGCGTCACAAGGATCTCGTCCAGATGAATGTACTGGGAAAATAAATTCATGCCGTGATCGATATAGACGGCGTTTCCCGTTAAATACAGTTCCTCCGCGAGCACGACGAATCCGTCGTTGGCTGCCTGGACGGGAGTCCCCTTCGGAGCGGCCAGGTCGATCGCCTGATGGCTGCCGGCAGATTGGCCGTTGACGTAGCGGGTGAAGCCGTACGGCGTCGTCAGGCGCCCTTTGACCGGAAGCAGGAAGGGCTCGCGTCCGCGACCGAGCCGCACAGCAGCAGCGCAATCAACCAATTCATCCGCCAACCCTCTCGCGCTTATTCGTAAATATGAACCGGATGGTAGAACGTATCGCGTTCGACCGGGATGCGGGCGGCGCCTTTGATCAGGTGCACCAGATCGTCCTTGGTCAGGCTGTCCGGAGAGGTCGCACCGGCCGAATGGCTGATCCGTTCGTTAATGATCGTGCCGTGCACGTCGGAAGCGCCGAACGCGAGCGCGAGCTGCGTCACCTGCGTGCCGAGATTGATGAAGTAAGCCTTAATGTGCGGGAAGTTATCGAGCATCAGACGGCTGATCGCGATCGTCTTCAGATTCTCGAACGCCGAGACGCGCCGCTTCAGGCCGGCGTTGACGCTGGCGGGTTGAAGCGCGTTCGGGACAAACACCATGAATCCGCCCGTCTCGTCCTGCAGCTCGCGCAGCAACAGCATGTGGCGGATGCGTTCTTCCTTCGTCTCTACCGCGCCGTACAGCATGGTGGCATGCGTCTTCATGCCGAGCTTGTGAGCGGTGCGGTGCACGTCCAGCCATTCGTCGGAGGACGCTTTTTCGACGCGCATTTTTTGACGGTAGCGGTCGCTGAGGATTTCGGCGCCGCCGCCAGGCATCGTGTCGAGACCGGCGTCGCGCAGCGTGCGGAGCACGTCCTCGTAGCTCAAGCC
Organism: Paenibacillus thermoaerophilus; assembly: GCF_005938195.1. GTDB lineage: Bacteria > Bacillota > Bacilli > Paenibacillales > Reconciliibacillaceae > Paenibacillus_W > Paenibacillus_W thermoaerophilus. Next base: position 40,665 of record NZ_VCQZ01000003.1, on the reverse strand, counting down.
CGAGATGCGCGAGAAGAAGTCGATCTCCGCCGCCGTATACGCTTTGATGGTGACATTCGGGTACTCCTGCTTCAGCACGCGGATGCACTCGACGTAATAATCGAACGGCACGTGCGGGTTATGTCCGCCCGTAATATGGAACTCGCGCATGGCGGGGTGGTAATGCTTCGCCACGTAATCCAGCATGCCCTCCGGCGAAACCGTATACGCGCCTTCCTCGCCTTCGTCCCGGCGGAAATGGCAGAACGCGCAGCGCTCCTCGCATACGTTCGTATAATAGAGGCTCATATTCTGGATAAAATACACATGGCGGCCGTTCAGGCGTTGATTGACTTCGTCCGCGAGCTGGCCGATCGTCAGCAAGTCGTCCGACTCGTACAGCGCGATTCCGTCCTCCAGCGTCAACCGCTCCCCGTGGCGAACCTTCTCCGCGACCTCGGCGAGCCTCAGATCCGGGTTCCCCATGATTGTCGTCATCCCGGTCTCCTCCTTGTCTCTCTACGGATGGAAAAATATTTGTGAAAACATGCACAAACGAGCACATCCACGGCGGCCCGATCGGTTACTTATCATCCCATCTATTATAATCCTCATGGTAAGGCTCGGCAACCGGAAGAAATAACAGCCGGTTCGAGCGTCAAACGCTTTTTCGGTTGCGGGCTTTTTTGCGCCGATGATCTTTGAGATAATGGCCATAATCGTTTTTACATATGATGAGGGGAGTCAACCATGATCCAAAACGAAAAAATCAAAGCGTCCTTCGTCGAGCTTACCGGCGTGAACGGCGAAGACCTCATCATGGGTCCGATTTACGGGTTCCTTCGAAAAGCGTAAGGTTGGTCGATGCAAAGTCCATATATCGGGAATTCGATAACCCCTTCTATTAGCATCGATATTTACGAAAGAGCCTTACTCATTTACAGAGGCGTTTCCAAACGAAAAATGATGTGTAATTCAAAGCACCAGAGATGAATCGTGCAACCATAACCACAATGCGACGAGCTCTTGCGTTGTGGTTTTCTTTTGCGAACTCCGTAACATTGCCGCAGCAAATCAAAATATCGGCTCATTGTTCGCGTTCGGACGGGGATTTTACAATGGGATCAGTTCCGATAGAAAGGAGATAGAAACGCTTTATTTGCGGTTGTCCGGTCCTCTTGTACAAGGGGACCGAATCTGAACATCAATCCAAGCGAGCCGGGGAGGGAAAGGATCAAGATGAAACACCAAAGGAAACGACCGTTGCGCAGAGGAATGTGGATCGCGTTGTCGTTTATTCTGGCATGGGCGATCGGCGGGTTGCAGGCTGCTCCCGCGCAAGCAAGCGAGCCGGGAAAACTGAGTTACAAGCAGTACGGTCCGCCGGAGCCGCTGCTTGCGCCGATCAATGCCGTCAGCATTTACGACGGGGCGGTTGGACAGGAAGACGGCCATGATGTGCTGTATACGACGGTTAAGGGATCTCCCGCCGTGCTTAACGTCGTCGATCTGGACGACTACAAGCTGCTTCGAAGCTTTCCGCTCGAAGGAGCCGGCGATTCCTGGCATCATGAGGTCGCTGTTGACGGCTCGGTTTATGTAACCGGCGGCAAAAAACTGTGGAAGTATTCGCCGGTCACCAAACAAGTCCAACCGGTTGCGGACTTCGGCACGGAAGCCCCGTGGTCCTTGACGACGGATGAGGCCGGAAATGCGTATGTCGGCACGTATCCGGGGGGCAACGTGTTCAAATACGAGGCGGCGACCGGACAGATTACCAACTACGGCCGCATGATCGGCGTCCAGGAGCAGGAATATGTGCGCTCGATCGCTTATCATCAAGGAACGATTTATGCGGGAACCGCTCACGGCCAGCTCGTCAAACTCGATCCGGCGACCGGAACGAAAACCGATATTGCGGCTTCTCTGGGAGAGCAAGGATTCGTCTACGATCTGGACGCGGTGGACGGCCGTTATTTGTTCGCCCGGTATTCTGAAAGCAAAAACATGTACATTTACGATCTTGACGAGGGCAAATGGCTGGATATCGTCTTGTCCAACGTAAGCGGTCTGCATGTAACGGATTCCCTCGACGGAAAAGTGTATTTCGTGGCGGACGGCAAGCTGAAATCGATCCGGCTGGACACGCTGGAAGTCGCCGATACGGGAATGCCTTACGCGAGCAGCCTCAGAGGCGCGGACTGGGTTCAAGTGGAGAACGATCCCGATCTGCCCGGCTGGAATCTGGTTACGGTTCAATTCGCCGGCCGCATCGCGTTCTTTAACATTCAGACCGCCACGGTCAAATTTTACGACCCGGTCGTTCAAGGCACGCCGCTGCCCCTTCACGGGATGGAGAAAGACCCCGACGGCAAAATTTACATGAGCTCGCTGGGCGCCGGCGTGGGAGCGATTTACGATCCCGCAACCGGAGTGAATACGCCGATGGCCATCGGACAAGCGGACAGCATGCACGTGTTCGGCAACAAGATGTATATGGGCGTTTATCCGGGCGGCAATATTTTCTCCTTCGACTTGACCGCCCCGCCAAGCGCGGAAAATCCGAAGCATGAGTTCCAACTGGGAGACGGGCAGGATCGGGTCGCCGTCATCACCTCCGGCGGCGGGAACGTGTATTTCGGCAGCATCTCCACGTATGGACAATTAGGCGGAGCGGTATCGGTCTACGACCCCTCGGCGCCTTCCGGCGGACTGCGGGTGTACCGGCATATCGTGCAAGATCAAAGCGTGATCGGTCTGGCCTACAAAGACGGGAAGCTGTACGGTTCGACGAACGTAAACAACGGGCTCGGCAGCAATCCGACGGCAACCGAGGCGAAGATGTTTGTGCTGAATGCGGCAACAGGCGAGAAAGAGTCTGAATTTTCGCTGAATATCGACGGGGTCGTCCAACCGAAATTTATCGGCAGATTAACGGTCGGGCCCGAAGACGGCTACATCTGGGGAGCGGTAAACGGCTACGTGTTCGCTCTGGACCCGGCGACGCTGCAAGTCGTGAAAAGCAAGAAGGTGTACCACGGATCGGTCGATCTGGGTGCTTGGTCCGCGGTTGAACTGGAATGGTCGGAAGACGGGATCTTGTACGCGCTCTTCGGAACCGAACTCATCGCGGTGGACCCGGAGACGTTGGCGTATCGAAACGTGACGCGCGCTTATGGATTTGTGATCGGCAACGACGGGCATTTGTATTACTCCTCCGGGGACGACAAAACGATGCTGAATCGTATCCAGGTCACGACGCTCGATGAGCCGATCGATCCCGAGGAGCCGGAAGAACCGGGACAGCCGGGAGAACCCGCGCCTTCGACCGTGTACAACGGCAGCTTCGAATTGCCGCTGGACAACGGGAAAATTCCGGGTTGGTCCAGTTTGTTTGGGACTTCCGCAAAAGTCTATTACGAGGTCAGCAGCGAGCGCAGCGCCAGCGGCAGCAAGAGCCTGAAGGTCGTCGATACGCTGCGGAACGTGCCGGGAGAACCTGTAACGGCCGTCGCCCTGCAAAGCGACAAGATTGAAGTGCTGCCGGGCGAACGGTATAGGGCAAGCGTGAAGATGTATATCGAGGAAGGGACGCCGAGTCTGCTGTTCCGCGCATTTGACGAGAACGACAAGCAGGTGGCCGAAGGCTTGACGCATGTCTCCACCAATCCGGGGCAATGGCAGGATGTTACCGCCGAATTGACCGCCCCGCCGAATGCGAAGTATGTCCGGGTATTCGCTTCTTCTTCAAGCTACAACTTGTCGAGGGTTTATTATGACGATTTTAATGTGACCGGTAAATTCCCCAATCAGGACGCAACCGCGGGCAAGTTGAGCATTTCCGCTCCGGGCACGGTTGCCAAGGGGCAGAGCCTTAACGTATCGCTGCGGGCGGAGGACGCTTCGGACTTGTACGGCGTGAGCGCGGTAATCCGCTACGACCCCGCGAAATTCGCGGTTGAATCGGTTGCCGTTTCCGAAGCGTTTAAAGGCGGGAACGACGTGTTCTTCGATTACCGGACGGACGAACCGGGGAAAATCCAGCTCTTGGCCACTCAGCTTGCGGACCGCAGCGTCAACGGCAATACGGAAATCGCCGTTATCCGTTTAAAGGCGCGGGATGCGCCCGGGAACACCGAGCTCAGGCTCGACAAAAGCTCGGAGACAGCCAAGTCCGATTCGGATGAAACCGGCGTGACATACCCGCTTGGAGAGGATCAGGTTCTTGCCGTTCAGATTACGCAATTGCCGGAAGACGTGGATCAAAACGGCGTCGTTAATCTGATGGATTTGATTGCCGTTGCCAAGCATGCGGGACAACAGGCCACGGAGCAAACGCGCAGGCTGGATGTCAACGGAGACGGCCATATCGATATCGCGGACGTCGGCTTGGTAGCGGCCCAAATCTTGCAGTAACCGCAAATCCGGGATCGCCATCCGCCTAATCTCGAACAGATGGGAGTTTTGTTATGCGCAAGACGGCTTTGTTGGTGTTGGCATGGCTCCTCGGCTGTTACTCGCTTCCGGCAGCCTCGGCGGCGGAATACCCGGAATCCGAAATCGCCTTGCGGGTAAATACCGCCTCCGTCCGGCAAAACGGAGAAGTTGTGGTCACCGTAACGGCCAATCCGGCGGACCGGCTCTACGGGGTCGAGTTCAAAGTGCTGTACGATGCAAGCGCGTTGGAACTGGTGAAATATGCCGGCGTGTCCTACTCGGTTCTCGATAACGATTTGACGGACAAAGGTCTGCTCTACGTGCCCGCTTTAGCGAAGGAAAAGTCGCGAAGCGGCCGGCAGGATCTTGTGGCGATAACCTTTAAGGCGCTCAAATCCGGGGATACGGCGGTTGAAGCCGTCCCCGTCAAAGGAGTGACGGATGAGCGTACGACCCGGGTGGTCGACGGGCAGACGTATCCCGATTTGGTTGCGCATCCGCTTAAAGCGGGAGTGTCGAAAATCGCGATTCGCATAACGGGGAACGAATCCGCCGGATCGTCTTCCCCGGTTTCCGGCGCCCCGTCGGTGCGCGAGATCGTCGAGGCCGTCGGCAAGGAGCCCGGCCGGCTCAAAGCGGCGAACGATCTGGCGGACGGATTAAACCGGCTGACAGGCGTTACGGAAGAGGAACGGCCCATCGTCGAAAAACTGGTTCGCGAGACGTCCGCCAGATTGCTGACGCTGGAGTTTGCGCCCGGAGCGCAGTCTTTGACCGTGGACGCAGCGGCGCTGGAGGGCTTGCTCGCGGCTGCGGACAAGTTGCGGGACGCGTCCGGACGGATCGGCCTGGAAGTTCCTGCCCCCGCTTCCCTGAACATCGCGATTCCTGACGGGAACTCCGGGCGGATGACCTTCTCCTCCGCTGCGATCGAAGCCATGCGGCTTCGGGGGCTTCATCTCTCCGTGCACGCGGAGGGCTTGGCGATGACCGTTCCGGCGGAAACGCTGCGTGAGGCGGGCGGCGACACGGCGACCTTGTCGATCAAACCCGGCCCCCGGCGTCACCGGCAGACGGAAACCGGCAGCTTCGATCCGCTGGCCAGTTACGTGTTCGAGCTTGGGTCCGGCCGGGAATTCGCGAAGCCGGTCACGATCCGGTGGTCTCATCCGGAGGAGGCCGATCCCGATCTGCTGGGCGTTTACCTGCTGGATGAAGAGCGGGATGCCTGGACGTATGTCCGCGAAACGGAGCGCAGCAGGGACAACCGTACCTTAACCGTCCGGCTGACGCATTTCAGTACGTACGCGCTCGCAGCCTACAACCGGCGCTATGACGACCTGGGCTCGACTTACGAGGAAGCGGTCCGGGCGATACGAGGGCTAAGCGCGCGCCATGTGCTGAACGGCATCAGCGATACCGAATTCGGTCCGCGGAAGGAAGTGACGAGGGCGGAATGGACGGCCATGCTGGCGCGTGCCATGGGCTGGACGGCAAGCGCGAAAGGCGCGGGATCGTTCAGCGATGTTCCGGAGGGCCGGTGGTATACGGAGGCGGTAGGCATCGCGTACGAGCGGGGATTAATCGACGGCTATCCGGACGGAACGTTCAGGCCGGACGTTCCGATCAGCCGCGCGGAGCTGGCGGTTTTGCTGGCAAGACTTAACCTCGAATCCTCTGCCGAAGAACATCAGACCCAGCGATTCGAGGACGATGAATTTATACCGGAATGGGCTGCCGAAGCGGTCTACAAGGCGAAGGCCCGGGGCTGGCTGAGGGGCGACGCCGCCAACCGGTACAATCCGCACGAGCATACGGTGCGCGCCGATGCCGCGGTTGTGCTGTACCGATTGCTGGAAAGCGAGTTTAAACCGGTGTCTGTATCCGATTAATCTGGAGACGGAGGTATGAATGTATGGCAATGGGGACAAAGACGTTCCGACGGATTGCTGTTCTGCTCCTGTCCGTATGGGTGTTATCCGCTTTAACGCTGTTGCCGCCGGGCAGGGCGGCGGCAACCGGCTCGCCGGTTTTTAACGCCAGCTTCGAGGAACCGGTCACAGGCTCCCAAATTCCGGGCTGGTCCGAATTTATCGCGCCCGGCAGCGTCAAGGTCTCGTACGGGGTAACGAACGAGAAAGCCCGGACCGGCAGCTACAGCTTGAAATTGACGGATATGGATGACGGAAAAGGCGTCGCCATCTGGTCGCAGCCGATCCCGATCATCGCCGGCGAGACGTATACCGGTTCCGTGTGGATCTACATTGAAGGGTCGACATTTAACAACGGGTCGGGCAGTGTGCCGAACCGCGCCAGCTTCGTGATGCGGTTTTATGACGAGAACGGCACGCAAGTCGGAGGCGACAACGGGGTTGTCCATCATTCGGCCGGACAAAGCCAATGGGTGAAGCTGCAGACAGGCGCGCTCACGGCGCCGGCTAACGCCAAAACGGTCCGCGTCATGGCCTCCGTATCGAACCTGTGGCAGACCAACGGCGCTTATTATGACGATTTCCATATCGACGGCGTGTTCCCGACAGAGGACATTCCGGCCGTTCAGTCGCTCGCGCTTGCGGGTCCGGCATCCGTACCGATCAACGGAACTTATGAAGTCGGTCTGTCCGCGCGCGGAGCTTCCGGCTTGTACGCGGTGAACGCCAGCATTTATTTTGACCCGCAGCAGTTTCAATTCGTATCGGCCGAAGGAGCCGGACCGTTCGCAAGCGAAGGCCAGGCGTTATTCAGATCGCAGCAGACGCAAAGCGGAAAGGTTCAGATCGTGGCGACGCAATTGGGCAACCACGCCGTCACGGGAGATGTCCAGGTGGCGACATTGAGATTCAAGCCGCTGCAGAAGACCGACGCGGCCGTGATCCGCCTGGACCGGGGCGCAACAACCGCGAAGATCGACGCCGATGAAACAGGCAAGCTGTACACCTTGGGGACCGATGTCGAGCTGTCGGTCGGCATTCGGGATCGGCTTGAGGATGTGACAGGGGACGGCAAGGTCAATTTGGCCGATTTGGTGGCGGCCGCCAGAAAAGTAGGCACCGCCGTTAGCCCGGATACGGCGAAGTTCGATCTGAATGCGGACGGAAAAATCGATATTGCCGATCTCTCGCTGATTTCACTGGCCATTTTCGAAGGAGGCGCGCCATGAACTTGAACCGCTTGTCCAAAAGGTTGACGCGAACGATATCGGGAGCCGTTCTGGCAGCCGCGATCTGGCTTCCCGCGGAAAGTGCGGATGCCCGCATCATGAAGGAACTCGGAGAACCGGCCGCTCTCGGAGAGCCGATTCAGCAAGCCGCGCTGTTTGACGGCGTCTACGGTACGGAGAACGGTCAGGATATGCTGTATACGACCTCGGCAGGCAACCCGGCCATGTTTAATGCCGTGAATCTGGATACCTATACATTGGCGCGCGCCTTGCCTTTGCCCGTGGGGAAAAGCGCCTGGGCCCACGTAACCGCTCCGGACGGGAGCGTGTATATCGGCGTGTCGGACGGCGGCCCGATTCTTCTGCGCTACAATCCGGCCTCAGGGACGATCGACAATCTGGGCGCGGCGGTCTCCGGCGCGAAATCGGTATGGTCGCTGACGGCGGATGAGCACGGGAACATATACGGCGGGACGTTCGACGACGGGAAAGTGTTTCAATACAATCCGGCAACGAACCAGTTCCGCGATTACGGGGTGATGGTGGAAGGGCGAGACTATGTCCGCTCGATCGCTTACAAAGACGGGTATGTGTATGCCGGCATCGGGGCGGTCGGCGACTTGGTCAAGCTGAATGTGGAGACCGGAGAGAAGACGGTTATTCCGCTGAAACCGATCGAAGGCGTCACGCAGTACCCGTTCGTCTACGGCCTTGATGTCCGCGGCGACTATTTGTTCGCGTTTCTGAGCGGCGACGGCAAAGCGATCTACATCATCTACGATTTGGACAATGAAACATGGCTGGATCAAGAATATTGGGGAGTCTCCGGACTGCGCGTATCGCCCGAACGCAACAATAAAGTGTATTTTGTTCAGAACCGGGAGCTGATGGAATGGGATATGACCACGCGCACCGCCGAACCGACGGGGATGACTTACGGCTCCAGTCTGCGCAACTCCGGCTGGGTGCGGCTCGACAACGACCCGCAGATGCCCAATCCCGTTCTGGTGACGGTTCAGTATGCCGGAGGAACGGCCTACTTCGATGTCGATGCCCGGAAAGTGACGACGAAGCCGGCTGTCGTGAGAGGAAGCTCGCTGGGCATCCAGGCGCTGGAGAAAGGGCCGAACGGCGTTCTCTACATGAGCGGCTATACCGCCGCGACGGGCGCGGCCTACGATCCGTCCACGGGCCAATTCTCCACATTCCCGCTGGGCCAGGCCGAGAGTATCGGCTCAAGCGGGAATACGGTTTACTTCGGCGTATATCCGGGGGCGGAAATCCGCGCGTATGACACGGGAAAACCGCTGAAGCCGGATATGCCGGATCAAAACCCGACCCTGCTCTTTAAGGTTGAAGACGAGCAGGACCGGCCGTATGTCAATACGTTCGGGGACGGCAAGGCGTTCTTCGGAACGATCCCGACTTACGGCAAGACGGGAGGCGCTCTGGTCGTCTTCGACGAATCCGATCCGGCCGGCACTTACAAGGTATACCGCAACGTCGTGCAGGACCAGAGCATCGTCGGATTGGCTTACCGCGACGGTTTGATTTACGGCTCGACCTCAATTCGCGGCGGTCTGGACAGCGTGAGTCCGGCAACCAAAGCCAAAATGTTTATCTGGGATGTGGAGAAGGAAGAGAAAATCTTGGAATGGGAACCGGACATCCCGGGCGCTGCCAAGGCCCCCATCATGATCAGCGGCTTGACATTCGGACCGGACGGCTTGTTGTGGGCCGCGGCGGACGGCATCTTATTCGCGATCGATCCGGATTCGCGGGAAATCACGAAAAGCAAAGTCATCTTCCCCGGCGTGGAAAACTATGGGATGTGGCGTCCGATTCATATCCGGTTCTCGGACGACGGACTCTTGTACACCGACATCTACGGTAAGCTGGTCGTTGTCGACCCTCAATCGCTCGAGTTTGCCAACCTCGGCGTGTCCGCAGCATTATTTACGATCGGCGACGACGGCAACTTGTATTACGCGCAAGAAGGCACGTTATACGAACGCAGCGTCTCCGATGCGGAATACGCGTCGCCGGGCCGTTTAAGCCTGGAAGCTCCCTCAAAAGCGGCGCCCGGCGAGACTTTTGAAGTAAAAGTTCGTGTGGCCGACGCCTATCGCTTGTACGCAGCGGATGTCAGCCTCGAATTCGACCCCGCGAAGGTGAGGCTGACGGACATCCGCGCAGGCGACGCCTTCGCGGCCGACGCGTTTGCCGATTCGCGGACGGATCACGCCGCGGGGACCGCCCGCGCGGTCGTTACGAAATTAGGGGACCAAGAAATAAACGGGAATGCGCATGTGTTTACGTTTGTGTTCCAAGCGCTTGATGTCAAAGGTCCCGCATCCGTAACGCTGAAGCGGGGGTCCGCCCTCGGCGCGGTTCATACGGCGGAAAGCGGCCTGCTATACGCCGAAGCGGAGGACCGGTCGATTGCCGTGAACCTGAGGGATCTCACCGATGTGAACGGGGACGGCCGTGTCGATGAAATCGACCTGGTGGCGGTCGCCAAGCGGGTCGGCGCCTCCTCGTTCGATCCGGATCTGGATGTGAACGGCGACGGAACGATCGATATCACCGATGCGGCCCTCGTGGCGATGGACTTGTTCGAATAACGGCGACGGCGTCCGCCTGACCGGTTCGCCCCGCTCTTCCGGCGGGGACGGTTCGGAGGCAGCGGCCGCTTCTTTCCCGGAAGAAACAAAAACAGGTTGGGCAACGGTTTCCGGTCGCCCAACCTGTTTTTGTCGTTCCGATCTGTTTCGGAGCTGTGCCGCCGATCTATTCGTCCAATTTCCCGTTGTCCGACGGCATGAAATCGTGCATGGAGGGATATGCGGGTTCCAGTTTGCGCCGGGAAATCTCGCTGCGAAGCAGGTAAATAAAATGAGGATCAAGTGCCAGATCGATTGCGTCCCGGTAAGCTTGAAGGAGATTTTCGTCGCTAAGAATTTTCATGTCGTTCACCTTGCCGTATAGTCTTTCTCATCCGGAGATGTCGAAGTTTGTCATTCGGTCGTGCGGTCCGACATGCGCGGATGAATGTCCCGAACCGATTGCGAGGCACAAAGTCACGCATCCTCGCACGTTTCGCCGGTACGAGCCGGGATGACCATGTTTCAGCCTGGGATGTCCAATATATACTCCTATCGTAACCATTTTCCGGGTGGGGTTCAGCACATTTCCGTTGCATTCCAATGCAAATTTGCATTCGTGAAAATGAGTTGCGGGCAAGCGGCTGACGAAGATTGTAATATGGTATGATAGAGGATACCGGGAGAACGGAGGAGGGGATCGGATTCAAACTCTCCTGATAATTGCACAAATAGGGGGTAGATGGTAAATGCTGAACGTAAAATAACGGCAACTCGCGGCTGCCGGTATTTTACCGATGGAAGGAAGGATTACTGCCACCAGGGGTCCGCGTAAGTATCGCTGCGCTGTACAAGAAAGGATCGCTCGATTCGTTCCTTCTCGTGTTTGTCGAACATGGGGAAATAGTTGTCGAGAACGGTTTTTCGCTGATGCGGAGCGGTTTTGCTCAGCATTTTGACGGCCTTCCGCAGATCGGGCAACCAGGCGGTCGCATCCATGCTTGTTCACCTCGCTCTCTTCTATGGGTTTCTAATATTTTATACCATTAAATAGTAGAATTAAAAGGAGAAATCCCGGATCGATGAGAAGATTTTTTCGATTTCTCTTAATCGGCTACGCGCTGCTTCAAATTTGGGCGTTTTACCTGATGCTCTCTTACCCGGTTCTCGGCATTTACTTGCAGGAAAACTCCGACGGCTGGACCATTTCGAGCTATAATCCGCGAATGTTGTCCGTCGACAAGATCCGGGAGGGAGACAAGGTGCTGGAGGTCGACGGCGTGCCGACCGGTGAATACGATTCGGTGATCCGGTGGAGGACGATCGACCAGGCAGACTCCATCCTGCTGGAACGGGACGGAGAGAAGATTCGGGTCGATTTCCGCGATGAGCCCCGATTGACCTTTGACGACAACTTCAACTTCGCGATCAGCCTGGCCGGGTTCAGTATCGGGTTTACGATTCTGCAAAAGTTGTCCCACTCGAGATCGGCGCAAATTCTGGCGCTTGTCTTCCTGAACATCGGGCTGGAATTCATGAATTTGTCCAGCTCCAACCGCGGGGACGCGATCGGGAAGTATATGGTCGGCATCGGTCTTATCCTGCTTCCGGTTTTGTTTATGCACTTCCTGATCGTGTTTTTGAAGGAGAAGGGAGATCTTCCGCTGTCCAGGCGGTATTTGTACGCGCTGTACGGCGCCGTCGCCCTCGTCGGGCTCGTGCAAACCGCTTTCTTTATCGAGCCGTGGGCGAATTACGTTCACCGCTATACGTCCCAACTGCTGCCCATTCTATTTATCGTCGGGATTCTGCTTGTCCTGATCAAGCTTGTCATGATTCAGATCCGGCATTACAACCGGAAATCTTATGTCACGACGTTTCTCAAATTCATCTGGGGATCGATGCTGATCTCGTTTTCTCCGTTCGTTCTGCTGTCCATGCTTCCGATTGCCCTGTTTGAGAGGCCCTGGATCGATACCTTTTATACGAGCTTGAACATGCTGCTGTTTCCGTTGTCGTTCACGTATCTGCTGGCGACCAAAAAGCTGTACGACATCGACATGGTCGTACGGCGGGTGCTGTTCGTGCTGTCGATCGCGCTGATCCCCAGCGCCGCGCTGACCGCGGTTATCGGCGTTTTGCTGCCGGAAGCGGCCGTAAGCCGGCTGCTGCTTGTGTTTGTGCTGATCCTGATTACCCTGTCGTTTATGCTGTACTCTCTCGAGTATTTTACGGTCAAGCTGGAACGGTTCATGTTCCCGAGGAAATACGCGCTCAGCCAGACGCTGAAGAAGATTGCCGGCAATCTCGGATCGATCTCAAGCTTCCGCGAGATGGAGGATCTCGTCCTCGTGGACATCGTCCGGACGCTGGAGGTATACGGCGCCGCGATCGTGCTGAGATCGCCGGACAGCGTCGAGGTGATCTCTTCGGGAACGATCGATCCGGACGAACTGAAACGGCTCGATCCGAAGATTCAGCGGGATCAGGACCGTTCCGGCTACACATGCCTGGAGATTCAGAGCAACGAGGAGTACGAAAGCTTCCTGATTCTGACGCGGAAGCGCTCCGAGACGCAGATCGGGCGCGAGGAGACGCAGTGGCTCTCCCTGATCGTATCGTATTTGTCCGTCAGTCTGGAGAACGTGCATCTCATCCGCAAATTGATCGGCAAGCTGGAGCATCTGGCCGCCAAGCTGCCCGACGAGAACGACGCCGGGGATATCGCCTGGTTCCGGAAATTGATGTTCGAATTGCAGGAGGAAGAACGCGTGCGGATCGCAACCGACCTGCACGATACGACGATGCAGGATTTGTTTTTCCTGAAGCGCAAGCTGACCTCGGTGATCGCGAACAACGCGCTGGTCCCTTCGGCGGCGCACAGTCTGGAAGCCATCGCCGATTATATCGACATCATCAATATGAATCTGCGGCAAACCTGCTTCGAGCTGAACCCGCATCTGCTGGCGGAGCTGGGGCTCATCAGCACGGTCCGCAAGCTGATGGATCTGGAGCAGGGCCGGTGCGATTTCGAGCTCCGGTTCGAGACGGCCGGCCGCGTCGAGATGTTCGACCGGCTCGATCTGGACATGCAGCGGCATCTGTTCCGGATCGTGCAGGAGCTGCTGAACAACGCCAAAAAGCACTCCAAGGCCAGCCGGGTCCTGTTCCTTCTCAGCGGGGAGGCGAACGGCGGCGTGCAGTTAATCTACGAGGACGACGGCGTCGGTTTCGCGTCGGACCGGGACCGGGAGCTCGAGATCGGTTCGGGAACGGGATTGGATCAGATCAAAGGCCGGGTGCTGGCGATGAACGGCCGCTACGAGCTGGAGACAAGCGAAGGAAACGGCGTGAGATTTACTGTGAAGCTTCCTGAAGCAAGGAGGAAAACGGCATGAAAAAAATCGTGCGGGTCGCCGTGGTCGACGATCACCCGCTGATGGCCAGAGCGACGGGACAACTGCTTGAGAACATCGATTCGCTTGAGCTGGTCGGCATCGCGGAGGACGGGAAATCTTGCCTGGAATTGGTCGAACGCGAACGGCCCGAGGTTGTTTTTCTCGATTACCAGCTTCCGGATTGCACGGGGACGCAGTTGATTCAGGAGTTGAAAACGCGGCATCCCCAGATCCGGATCGTCGTGTTCAGCGGGGTGGACATCTCGGACATGCTTCTGACGTTTCTGGGGCTGGGCGTAAGCGGGGTCATCTCCAAGGAGACCGACGAGACGACGCTCCGCGCGATGATCGTCTGCATTCTGAACCACCAGATCGTGCTCCCCCGCTCGCTGCTGACCAAGCTGAAGCTGCCGGTGCCGGATGTGACGCAAGAAGTCGAGTTGACCGAAAACGAGGTCATTATCATGAGCATGGTGGTTAAAGGGGCCACCCACGAGCAGATCGCGGAACGGATTCATGCCAGCAAGCGTTCCGTCGATAATTATTTGAAGCGGATTTACGACAAATACGGCGTGCAGACGCGCATCCAGGCGGTCGAACGGTTTATCCGGAGCCAGTATTACGTCGCCGACGCGGCGGGCAAGGAGGATTGACATGACAAGCGCGGGCTCGCCGGTATACAAGGAAATGCGGGACATAATCGACGGCACGGTCGGGAACGTTCAATTGCGTGAACTGCTCGATGCATGTATCCGGCACAAGGAAAACGAACGCTCCCGCTGGGGGGCTATCACGGAAGCGGCGCACGAGCTCGCCGGAGGACGGTCGCCGAAGATCGGACGGGCCGCCGCGCTGACGGAATTGGCGCTGCTGGCGCTGGACATCGTGGACGACTTGCAGGATCAGGACAACGGCGGCGCGCCCTGGATGAGCTGCCCTTCCTCTCACGCGATGAACGCGGCGCTGGCGCTGCTGGCCCTCTTCCAAAAAGAAACGGCGGACCACCCCCGGGGAGCGGAGGCGATCTCCCGTCTCGGCAGTCTGCTGCTTCGCTCCATCGACGGCCAGCAAGCCGATCTGAACGGTTCCGTCGAGACGGAGGCCGACTATATCGAGATGGTGAGGCGCAAGTCGGGGTCGCTGCTGAAGCTGGCTTGCTTCATGGGGTACTCGCTGGCCGACGGAATCGAGCCGGAGACGGCGGAGCGCATCGACGAGCTGGCGGAAAACTTCGGCATCGCGGCGCAGATCGGCAACGATCTGAACGACGTGCTTCGGTACGACGTGAAAAGCGATTTTCTGCACCGCAAGCGAACGCTGCCGATCCTGTTCCTGCTCGAAGACAGCGCCGCGGAATTTCCGCCGCTTCGCCAATATTACGACGGGGAGCTTACGCAAGAGCAGTTTCTGAGCCGAAAGCTCGATTGCCTTCAATATATTCTGGACTCCGGCTGCGTCCAATATTGCCGGATTGTCCAGTCGTATTACATGGATCGGGCGGAGGCGCTGCTTGCGGCCATTCCGAGGGACGAGTCCAGCAAGGAACGGCTTCGCCGGCTGCTGTTCGCCGGCCCGCACGGCCCGCCAGGCTCATGACGGCCAAGTCCACCGAATGCCGAATCCCGGCGGACGTCCGCTCCGCAGACGTTTCCAAGCGTAGAAGGGGGCTCGACGTAATAAGCTGAAAACGACCGGATGACGGCGAACGCGCTCCGGCGCGCTTGAAGCGCCTTGATCGGACGGCCGCGAGCCGCGCCGGGACGGCGTGCCCTTGAGCGTGCGCTTAAATCGGAGTATACTGAGGGTACGAAGGAGGGATTGCCGATGGATCTCGTCAAAATCACCGAACCGGCCGCAAACAAGATCAAGGAACTGCTTGCCGCCGAAGAGACGCCGAACCTGTTCCTGCGTCTTGGCGTCAAGCCGGGCGGCTGCACCGGCTTCACATACGGCATGGGCTTCGACAATGAGCAGAGAGAGGACGATCATGTGCTGGAGCTTCACGGCATGAAGGTCGTCGTCGATCCGGAGAGCGCCAAGTTTTTGTACGGTCTGGAGATCGATTACCAGGAAGCCGCGATGGGCGGAGGGTTCACCATGAATAATCCGAACGCCGTCGCCACTTGCGGATGCGGCTCGTCCTTCCGCACCGCCACCGATGCCGGCAAGCCGGATACGGAGTGCTGACGGCAGCTCCGGCGCATCGGCTTTGTCAGGCGTTGCGATTCGCAACGTACCGGTTACAGCCATTCTCGGCACGAACGGGTTTCCCGTCCGTGCCGATTTTTATTTTCGGATTCCGGACGAAGACGGAACCCGCGGCCGATCCGGAACATGTTGAAGCGGCTCGAACCCGCTCGAAATATAAAAGCGTTCGCGGAATATTCCGGGACTCCCGTCCCATCTTTCCGACAACATCTGTATTCACAGCCTGTGCATAACCTTATCCACATTATCCACCGGACGAACCGCGTATAACGACGCCGTTTTAGACAACAATCAACAGATTATTCCCAACTTTTCCACAACAACCTGTGCGTAACTCGAAGCTTGTCCCCTCCGTTGGTCCCATGATAAGATGAGAAAAACCAAATCCAGGAAGGGAGGCTGGGAGATGTGCGGCTGTTGAACGACGACACGTTGCTAGAGACGTATTTCCGGGCGATCGATCTTCAGTTGGAACGAGAATTCATCCATCTGCTGAGAGAGGAAATCCATCGCCGAAAAATCAATATCTCGATCATTCAAGGCGATCGTACGATTTCTCGGCCGTAGCGAAAAGAATCCGGTCACGGACGGTTCTGCCATTCCCGGACGCGCATGGTGCTGCAGCGGCCGCAAGCCGGGCAACATACGTAATGGATGCATTCATGCAAAGCGAAGTCGTGAAAACCGTTCGTTAGCTTGAGCTCGTCGATGGGGCGATAAGGGGAGTAGGGGCCTTCGTAATCGCCGACGCGTCCCGAATCCGTCAGGGTCGTTCCGCATCGGGAACAAGCGGCCTCTATACATTGCAGACCGTTACACACCGGACATAAATAAGACACCGGGCATCCCTCCGCAGCCGGCGCCTTCCTGAACGGACGGCGCTCGGTTATCTACGGGGTAGGATGCCCGGCATTTTGACGAATATGTTTACAGCTTCATGTTGCTGCTGTGGCCCGGCGACAGCTTCGCCTCCGGGTCGAAGTAAACTTTGGCGTTGTTGACCGCGGTCGGCGCTTCGCCGAAGCCGACGGCGATCAGCTTGATCTTGCCGGGATACGTCGTGATGTCGCCTGCGGCGAAGATGCCCGGAATCGACGTTTCCATGCGGGAGTCGACCACGATGGAGCCGCCGTCGATCTCCAGTCCCCATTCCGCGATGGGGCCGATCGAGGAGATGAAGCCGAAGTTGACGATCACGGCATCGACATCCAGATCGTAGGTTTCGCCCGTTTTGACGTCCTTCAGCGTGACGCGTTCGATCCGGTCTTGACCGTGAAGGGCGGAGATTTCTTTGGGCGTCGCGATATTGACCCTGGAATTTTTGAGCTGTTCCACGCTGTGCTCGTGAGCGCGGAACTTGTCGCGCCGGTGAACCAGCGTCACTTCTTTTGCGATCGGCTCCAGCATCAGCGACCAGTCGACAGCCGAATCGCCGCCGCCGGAGATCAGCACGCGCTTGTCGCGGAACTGCTCCAGATTGTTCACGAAGTAGAACAGATTTTTCCCTTCGAACTGCGCCGCTTCCGGAAGCTCAAGGCGGCGGGGTTCGAATGCGCCGACGCCCGCCGTAATGATCACGGATTTGGCCAGATACTCGGCTTTGTCCGTTTTGATTTCAAACAGGCGCTCTTCCTTTTTCGTCAGCGTCTGAACTTTTTCGTTCAGGTGGATATCGACGGGGAAATGCTTCATCTGTTTCTCCAGGTTGTCGATCAGTTCCTGAGCGCGCACCTTCGGGAATCCGGCTACGTCGTAAATGTATTTCTCCGGGTACAGGGCAGCCAGCTGTCCGCCCAACTGCGGCATGCTTTCGAACAGAATGCAACTGGCCTGGCGCATGCCCGCGTAAAACGCGGCAAACATTCCAGCCGGGCCCGCTCCGATAATCGCGATGTCCGCGATTCCGTTTGATTGAACCGGTTCTGTCATCGTTCAAGCTCTCCTCCAAACCTATCCCTTGATTTAAGAATTCTCAATCTTTTCTCATTATAAACGGCCTGGCCCGGCATTAAAATATATTTGCTCCCTGCCGATGAACGAATCCTTTTATGAAGGGAATAAGTTTTGTTTTTTTGCCATAAATGAACCGGTCCGAACTGGAAATGGCGAACGCCGAACGCGAACCCCGAAGCTCCCCGCGATGTGTCCGCTTACATGCGCCGAATGCGAATTTGACAGCGTTTTTTGGAAGAAATGACGATTGCGGTGCTACTGGGAAAAGTGTATGATGGCTTAAGAAAAAAGAAGATTTTATGTGTTCGGACGATATTTCGCGTCGTTTTAACGTTAAAAGCGCCGGGTACACATTGCGCATCTTCTCCACAAACGGAAGGGATGGAACATGAGCCGTATTCCTCGTATTGTCATCTTGGGCGCCGGTTATGGCGGAATCGTCACAGCTCTGCGCCTGCAAAAAGAATTGAATTATAACGAAGCCGACGTGACGCTGGTGAACAAGCACGATTACCATTATATCACCACGCACTTGCATATGCCTGCGGCGGGAACGGACCATCCGGAGAACGCCCGGGTCGATATTTCCAAGCTGATCGACGAATTCAAGATCGACTTCGTCAAGTCGACGGTGATCGAGATTCGTCCGCAGGACCGGAAAGTCATCCTGGAGGACGGCACGCTCTCCTACGATTATCTGGTCGTCGGTCTCGGCGGCGAACCGGAGACGTTCGGCATCCCCGGACTGAAAGAATATGCGATGAACATCCGCAGCATCAACTCGGTGCGGCTGATCCGCGAGCATATCGAATACCAGTTCGCGCAGTTCAAACGGGATTCGTCCCGTCCGGAGCTGCTGACGTTTGTCGTCGGCGGCGCGGGCTTTACGGGCATCGAGTTCGTGGGCGAGCTGGCCGATCGCGTGCCGGAGCTGTGCCGGGAATTCGACGTCGATCCGAAGCTGGTCAAAATCTACAATATTGAAGCGGCTCCGACGGCGATGCCCGGTTTCGATCCGGAGCTGGTGCAATACGCGATCTCCGTTCTCGAGAAGAAAGGCGTCATCTTCAAGCTGGCGACGGCGATCAAGGAGTGCACTCCGGACGGCGTCGTTCTGGCGACGGGAGAAGAGATCAAATCGGGCACCGTCGTGTGGACGGGCGGCATCCGGGGCAACCGCCTGCTGGAGGAAGCCGGATTCGAAACGATGCGCGGGCGCATCAAGGTGGATAAGACGCTGCGCTCCACGCAGTTCGACAACGTGTTTGTGATCGGCGACTGCTCGCTGATCTTTAATGAAGAAGGCCGTCCGTATCCGCCGACCGCGCAAATCGCCATGCAGCAAGGCGTGACGTGCGCGCATAACCTGACGGCCGCGATCCGCGGTGAACCGATGAAGGAATTCAAGCCGCAGATCAAAGGCACGGTTGCTTCCCTGGGCAAAGGCGAGGCGATCGGGATCGTCGGCAAGTACAAGCTGAAGGGCGCTACGGCTGCGTTTATGAAAAAAATAATCGACATGCGGTATTTGTATATTATCGGCGGCATTCCGCTGGTGCTGCGCAAAGGCCGCTTATAAGGAACGGCGGGAGGCCGGCGGGGCGTCCCGCCGGTTTTTTCCGAATCGATCGGAAACGGAGGAATCGGCGATGCGCCATTGCAGCGTGCAGGTAAGAGGGCTTCTGACCCGCGACGAACTGGAGAGGTATAACGGTCTGATGGAGGTCGGCTCTTACCTGGAGGAGCAGGGCCGCCATGATCTGGCTTATATCGTGCAGAAGGAAGTGGACCGCCTCGTGCAGCCCGGCATCGAGCGGCTTAAGGAAAAAGGCCGCCAGCGCGACCGCGCCGACGAGGCGTACATGCGCGAACACGGCATGCTGGACGAGCCGGATGACGACGATGACGATTAATAACGGAAGCCGAGGGTTGGCGTCAACCACCGGCTTTTTTTGTTTCCGCGACGAAGTTGCGGACGGACGTTCAGGGATTCGCCGGTAATGTCCGGGCCGATACCCGCGCTGCGATCCGGCGAACGGCGTCGACGACGGCGTCGGGACGCGTCAACGGAAGCATGTGGCCGGTGCCGGGCAATTCGATCCATTCGGCGTCCGGAATCTCCCGATGCAGCCGCCGGGCTTGCAGATCGGGATGAAACGGGTCGGAATCGCCGATGACGACGGCGGCCGGCAGGCGAATCTCGCCGTAACGCGAACAGAGGGCATCGACGGCCGGCTCGAACGCCGCGACGTCTTCGCGGTTGGCGCGAAATTGGCCGAACCGCAGCCAAAGCGCCTTGGCGGACTCCGCGTACCCCGGGGGCACGGGATCGGGCGCGAACGTCGCCCGCAGCATCGGCTTCATGGCGAGACGGCCCAACGGGCGAAACAGGAGTGCAAACAGCAACCGGCCGAGGAACGGCACGCGAACCGCCCGGGCGATCGCGTAGTCCGCCTTGCCTGCGGGATACGCTTCGCCTCCGTAGGCGCCGGGAGCGAGCAGAACGAGACCGGACACGTCTGCGGGATAGGCCAGGGCGTATGCCAATACGAGCGCGCCGCTCCACGAATGTCCGACCAGTATCGGTTGTTCCGCCCCGATCTTGCGCAAAGCGCCGCGAAGCAGGCGGGCCTGGTCGGCCGGCGTAACCGTCCGGCCGCTCGGCCGTTCGCTGCGTCCGTAACCCGGGCGGTCGAAGGCGATGGCCCGGAAGCCGGGCGCCGCCAGTTCGAGCACGGCGGCGTAATCGCCAGACGACAGGATGCCGCCGTGCAAAAACACGACGGGTTGTCCGGCCCCCTGTTCGACATAATGAAGCCGCACGCCCTCGACTTCGACGAACCGACCGGCAGGCGAGGTTCCGGCGGCGTTATCAGCGTTGCGGAAGGAATCGTTCATGTTTATCGTCTCCTTTGTCGGCGAACGTTTTCTTGCGGTCCGTAAACCGGATGATACGCGAATCGCATACTGATGAGTATGCTGTTGCGATAAGAAAGGCCGCGAGCCCGCGTTCAGGCGTTCTCGGGCTTCAAGCCTTCCCACAGAATGCGGGACAACTGCGGCAGCAGACGATCGAACCGGACCCGGTCGGGATCGATGATCCAGGCCAGCGTCAGCCCATTGATGAGCGCCTGGAACAAGATTGAAAGCGCCTGCGGATCGGCGTTTCGGTCCAGCATGCCGCCGTCGCGCAGGGGCTTCAGGAACGCCTCGGTTCCGTCCAAGATGTTGCCGTAAGCTTTCCGAAGCTTCTCTTTTACAGCCGGTTCGCGGCTGGAAACGACAAATTCGAAGAACAGCAGCGGCTGGCTGCTTCCGGGTTCGCAGCACGCCATCGCCTCGGCCAGCAACCGGGTCAGCGCCTGCGCCGGGTCCGGCGATCCGACCGCTTCCCGCGTTCGGCCCGGCAAGGTCCGGAGCTGCGCGTTAAGCGTCCGCTCGCACAAGGCGAGAAACAGGTCGCTTTTGCCGGAGAAATGCCAGTAGACGGCCCCTTTCGTAAGTCCGGCCTCGGCCGCGACGTGATCCAGCGTCGCTCCGGCGTAACCCTGTTCCGCAAATACCCGGGCGGCCGCTTCGAGGATGCGCGTTCTCGTGTCGGCGAACGGCCGTCCGTTTTCCGTCTGCCATTGGGTTAGCTGTCTGCGCATGTCTTCTCGGCTCCCGAAATGCCGCCGCACCGCGGTCCAATGCACGCCGGCGGCTTTCGCGACGTCGGCGAACCGGATTTGGTCGGACGGACGTTGTTCGGCGAGTTCGTAAGCCGCTTCGATAATCCGCTCGCGTGTGTTCATGTTTCATCGCCTCGCCATACTGAATGATATACTATTCAAATACTAAGGGGTATGTGATTATCATCGCATCATGCCCCGGCCGCTGTCAATAGCTCCGCCAATCCCCGGAAAATCGAAAAGCGGGCCGAACGCCCGCCTTTTTCGTGCTTATGGAGTTTTTCAAACGGCAAGCATCCGTTTGATTTTGTCCTCGTCCAGCAGGTTGCCGACGTAGAAATCGCCGAATTCTCCGAATCGCGCGCTGACTTCGTCAAACCGCATTTCGTAGACGAGCTTTTTGAATTGAAGCGCGTCGTCGGCGAACAGCGTCACGCCCCACTCCCAATTGTCGAATCCGATGGAGCCGGTGATAATCTGGCGTACCTTGCCGTGGTAGCTCCGACCGATCATGCTGTGGCTGCGCATCATTGCGCGGCGCTCGTCGATCGGCAGCATGTACCAGTTGTCGCCTCCTTGACGGCGCTTGTTCATCGGATAGAAGCAGATGTGCTTGGTTTGCGGCAGCGTCGGCTTCAACCGGGCGACAATCTCCGGGTCCTGCATCGGATCGGACCCCGGTTTCGCCATATACGCGCTAAGCTCGACAACCGACACGTACGAATAGGTCGGGATCGTCACTTGGGCGAACAACGATTTGTTGAACGCCGTCTCCAGCTCGTTCAGCTCTTCCAGTGTCTCGCGCAGATGCATGAACATAAAGTCGGCTTTTTGGCCGACGATGGAATAAAAGGCGGTGCTGCCCTGCTTGTCCGCTTCGGCCCGGCGGTATTCGGCCAGCAGCGACAGCAGCTCTTCCGTCGCTTGGGCGCGGTCCGAGTCGGACAGGCTCGTCCAAGCGTTCCAGTCGATGCTGCGGAAGTCGTGCAGCGCGTACCAACCATCCAGCGTGCTAACCGCTTCACTCATGCGTATCTCTCCTCGTGTGCCTGTGGCTTGATCTACCTACATCCTACCATAACTTAAGCGGGGCGACCAAATCGCCGGAGCCGGAAACGGCAATTGTTCCGTTCAGATGTCACAAAATCTTGAACGGATGGCGAACGGAGCTTCGGTCCGTCCGGCTCCGGCCCGCCATTCGTTGACTTCGCGGCTGCGCTTTCGGTATCCTATGGGTATACATCCGCGCGGAGAAAGGAAGAATAGGCGTGATTCAGATCGCAATTGCGACGGTGCTGATATTCGTGCTTGTATTCGGCATCGGATTTATATTAAACATGCTGATGAAGACGACCTGGTTCCCGGTGTACCTGTACGTCGCGGCGGTTATCGGCATGTTTGTCTACTGGGCCTCGGGCTCGGGAACGCTCTGGTCGAATCTGGCCAAATACACGGTGGTCGATTATATTCCGTTTGTCGGCGGCATATTCGGAGCCGTGTTGAGCGGACAGACGATCCGAACGCTTCGGAAACAAGGATTCAAGATGTTTTGAACAGGCGATATACGAGCAAAAAAACCGAGCCCCGTCAGAATGGGCTCGTTTTTTTTGCGGCTAAAGCTTCTATCTGTTCCGAAAGCCGGATTTCCACAGGCGGTATCCTTTGCGGACGCCATTCAGGACGAACAGCGGCAGAGGGAGGGGGCGCTCGGCAAGCAGGGGCGCGTAGCATCGGTAGTACGCTTTCTTGAAATCGTCCCACATGAAGCAGTTTTTGGGGCGGAGGAAGTCCGAGACGTCGATCACCAGGCCCCGGCCCTCGTTCACCATCATGTTTTTGGGGTGAATGTCGCTGGGGAACAACCCCCGGGAACGGGCGTAATCGAGCGCTTCGTCGATGTCCCGGATCGCCTGCTCGGGCACGGGCAGGCCGCGGTGCAGGCAGTCGAAGACGGTGACTCCCTCCATCCGCTTGAGGATCAAATAGCGATCGCCCGCGCCGTAACATTCGGAATAAGCCGGATGACGGCCGAGCTTGCGGTACACTTCGCGTTCCTCGGCGGCGCCGTTGCGACCGGGGGCGTATATTTTCACCACTTGTCCGGGAGCCTCGGGGTGGCTGACGACCGCCGCGTAATTGCCTTTCCCGACAAGGAGCCAAGGTTCAGGCAGTGATCGGACTTCGATCGGGTCGTGCGGCCGGACGCTCTCGATCCGGAGTCCGGGCAGCAGTTCCCTCTCGACGAGGGCGATCAGGCGATCCATGCGACCATCTCTCCTTGCGGTTGTATTGGCTCCATTCATTATAGCGCAACCGGACGGAGGCTAACACCGGATTCAGGGAAGCGCGGCAGCGCCGTTTTGCCGGCCGTCCGGTGATCTTGTATGATAGAAAGACATAGAATCGGTCAAAGAGACGAGGTGACGGAGCGATGCCGTTGCAGAAGTCGGCCGGATGGGCGTTGGCCGCCGCAACCGCGGCTTGCGCGCTGCTGCTCGGCCTGCGGATGCTGGTTCTGGACCATGGGACGTACCGGTGGCTGATCTGGCCGAATCTGGCGTTGGCCTGGATTCCGTTGGCCGCGTCGTGGCTGGCTTGCCGGACGCTTGCCGGAGGCCGCAAACCGGGAGCCGCGACGTTCGCATGGGCAGCGGTGTGGCTGGCGTTTTACCCGAACGCATCCTATATCGCGACGGATCTGATCCATCTGGAATGGGCGAGCGGCAAGTCCACGCTGTACTATGACTTGTCGTTAAACATGCTGGCGGCGATGCTGGGGTGGACGCTTGGGGCGATCTCGCTGTGGGGGCTGCAGTTGGAGGTGGAGCGCCGGTTGGGGAAAGGGACGGGCGCCGTCTTCGCGGGGACTGCCATCGCGCTGGGCGCGATCGGCGTGTACCTGGGACGGGTGCTGCGCTGGAACAGTTGGGATCTCGTCTCGCGTCCCCATCGCATCGTCCGGGATGCGTGGACAGCGGTTCGCGACCCGGAAGCGTTGGCGTTTATCGGATCGTTTGCCCTGTTTACGGGAGCGATGTACGTTGTGTTTTACACGTTGGCGAATTCCCGGGCGAAGGGAAAGTCCTGAACCAAGCGGACTGTTCCCTTCGCCGGGGCGGCTTACAGATTCAGCCAGATGGCCAGCAGTATGGCGACGCCGGCGATTCCGCCCGCCACATACAGCAGGAGGAGACGAATCCAGTTCGCGCCGGTCTGCGCGTCGTATTGCGGGTTGCCCTCGCGGTTTTCGCGGGAACGGCCGACCTGGATCGTGGCGATAAGCCCGGTGGCAGCGATTACAGCCAGAAGGGCGATTAACCAATAAATCGGCATCGAGATGCACTCCTAACATGGCGAATGTCAGGAACGGCCGGAGTGAAGGCCGTCCTTATTACACGGATTATACACGGTTCGGAGCTTGGTTGGCGGTAAAGATCGGCGGCAAATTTGACGAATTGTTGAAGGATGCCCAATGCCGTCCATGATCTTCTTGCCCCAATTCGGTCAACTGTATGCTACAATGAAGGGTACTATGATTTTGTCGAACCGGTGAGGTAGGAACGCCATGAAGATGTCGAATTTGCACCATTTCACGGAGCATCACCGTTACTACGTCCGCCGGGAATTCGCGGTCAGCGGATTGGAAGAGCGGGTTCTGCTTGAGATGTACCAGCCGATGGTCGGCGGTTTCGCCGTCGCCTTGTATATGACGTTGTGCCGGCACGTGGCGGAGGACCGGATCGGGTATTCGGAGCTGGAGCAGCAGCGCAGGCTGTTCCGCACGCTGGACCTCGAACCGAACGAGCAGGGACGGCGGTTCCTGGCCGATCAGTTCTCGAAGCTGGAGGCGGTGGGGCTGATGTCGACCTATAGGCGTTATCTGGCGGCGACGGACGAATATGTGTACGGCTACGAGCTGCAGCCGCCGCTGGTCCCGACGGAATTTTTCCAGAACCAGCATTTGACCGTGCTGCTTCGCGACAAGATCGGCAAATACGCGCTGCTCTCGGTCCGGGACCGGTTTTTGGCCCCGATGCCGGAGGAACTTGCGGCCGCGGACGACGCCAACGAGGATATCTCGGTGCCGTTCTACGAGCTGTTCCGGCTGAATACCAAGGTGATCGATCTTGAGCTGGAGGAAGCGCTCGGCCAGACGGCGGCGTCCCGGCAGCCTTCGGCCGCGGAGATGCCGGCCAGCCGTTACCGCTACGGCCCGGACGACATACTTGCCCGGTTCCCCCGCGGATCGCGCAATCGGCCGTTCGTGGAGTATCTGAGGCATCGGCAGGATCAGCTTGCGGCGATCAATCACGCCACGCACAAGTATCGGCTGGAGCTCGGGGATTTATGCAGGCTGCTGGACGAAGACGGCTTATTCTCCGACGAGGGCGAGCTGGAGTTCGACCGTCTGCAATACCGGGCGAGCCTCATCTATCAGCAGGCGCGCAGGCGGGAGGACGATCAGGAACGGACGCGGGTGAAGCTGGCGGCGCGCACGGAAGGAACGGAAGACGGGTTGTCCGGAGAAGGCGACGAGGTAAAGCCGGAAAAGCCGGTGGAGATGGAATTTTACCTGGAGGTTCCGGCTATTTTCGCGGGCGAGTGCGATATTCACCAGTACAACATGATTCTGCGAAACGAGCCGTATACGCTGGTGCTTAAACGGTTTTTCCGCAAAGGCTCGGTGCCGGACCACGTGGAGAAGCTGTTCGAGAGAATCGACCTGAATTACAAGCTGAACGAGGAAGTCATCAATGTCCTGATTCACTACCTACATACCTTGAAGGGCGCTTCCTGGAGCAAAACCTACGTGGAGACGATTGTGACGGATTTGTTGGCGAAGGGGATCGATTCGTACGAGAAGGCGGTCGTCTATTTCCGCGACCAGCTCGCCCGGCGCAGCGGTGCGCCGGCGGGCACGAGGAGCGGGGCGGCGTCCAGACGGCGGACCGGCGCAGCGGAAGCGGCGTCCGGCAGCTCGCGCAAGCCCAAGCTGAAAATGTTCGAAGAGAACGGTCCGGCGCCCAAGCTGACCGAAGAAGAACGGCTGCGGCTGCGGCAGATCGCGCTTGAACGCGATGCCCGCAAGCGTCCGTAAATGATGAGGGAACGGAGGAGGAGCCAAGGTGGAATCGTTATCCGATCTGCTGCGAGGGATGCCCGGCAATTGGCGCAGCAAGGTTGAGGAACAGGCGAGGCGCGTGCTGGCCGACCCGGAAGTGGCGAAATTCACGGCCAAGCACCCCGAGCTGGGCGAAGCGATCCTGAAGCAAAATGTGCCGAAGCTGCACCAGTACGCTGTCGAATATAGGAATTGCACGGCGTGTCCCGGCCTCTCCGCGTGTCCGAACGATTTCCCCGGCCACTACACGAAGCTGACGGTCGGCATGACCGACAGCGGCGCGGTGCTGTATGACGCCAAGGTGCCGTGCAAAAAGCAGCTTGCCCATGAGCGCCAGGAGATGATCCGCAACAAAATCCGCAGCTTCCACGCCGATTACGCCGGACTGTCGGAGGAGTACTCGCTGGCCGAGATGATGGACCGCGACCCCGACCGCGAAGCCGCCGTGCACCGGATCGTGCAGTACATCGACCGCACGGAGAAGGAAGGCTTGCAGAAGAAAGGGCTGTATCTGGTCGGCAAGCTGGGCACGGGCAAGACGTATCTGGCCGGTTACGTGCTGCAGGAATTGGCCAAGTCGGGCTTCTCCGGAGCGATCGTCTACATGCCGGAGTTCGTCGAAGACTTGAAAAATATGATCGGCGACGGCGAACGGCTGGCCGAGACGCTGGAGGCGCTGAAAAATGCGGATCTGCTTGTGCTCGATGACATCGGGGCGGAAAATCTCAGCCCTTGGGTGCGCGACCATGTGCTGGGCTCCATCCTGAACTACCGGATGAACCGCAAACCGACGGTATTTACGTCCAATCATACGCTGGACGAGCTGGAGAAGCATTTCAGCTTTACGAGCCGGGACGGCGAAGAGGAGTACAAAGGCCAGCGGCTGATGGACCGCATCCGGCCTTACGTGGAAGTCGTCGAAGTGCTGGGGCGGAATATGCGGGGAGCTTGAACACGGGGAGCCGCCCGGACGGGGGAGCGATGCGGGAGCGGCTTCTTCGAATCTGAAAAAAACAGGCCCCCGTCCTTGCCGGACCGGCAGCCTGCCGCTGAATTCTTATTGCGTCATGATTTCGATAACCGTAAAAATCACGGCGATCAGGAGGAAAAAGCCGAACGTAACGATAAAGCCCATGCCGACGTCGATCAAGTCGTTGCGAGGTTCTTCGTTAACGTGTTCCTCGGGATGATAAGCCTTTGCTTCGCTCATGAGTCTAACCCCCAACGCGCATACGCATTAATACCGTTAGTATACCCAACATGTTCGGTTTATGTAAAGCCGAGGAAATGACAATTTTTCAACAATACGCTTCCGGTTTCGGTTCGTTATGAAATACGGGCAGGTTGTGGTATACTCTAAAAGAAAAAATAAGTGGAGGAGAGACGACAATGGCTATCGCGCAAGTGACGGACCAATCGTTTAAATCCGAAGTCGAAACCAGCGGTACGGTTCTTGTCGATTTTTGGGCCCCGTGGTGCGGACCCTGCAAAATGATCGCTCCGGTTCTGGAGGAGCTGGATCAAGAAATCGGCGGTCAAGTTAAAATCGCCAAAGTCAACGTGGACGAAAATCCGGAGTCCGCAGGCCGCTTCGGCGTGATGAGCATTCCGACGCTGATCCTGTTCAAGGACGGCCAGCCGGTTGACAAAGTTGTAGGCTTCCAATCGAAGGACGCCCTCAAAAACGTCATCAACCGCCATCTGTAATTGAAGACGGCTTGCACGAAACCGTCACTCTTCGGAGTGGCGGTTTTTTTGCGGCCAAAAACGGCATATAAAAAGCCGGTTTTTGCTCGGAGCGAGCGCCGGCCAGCGCATTCCCAATGGTTATGGGAAGTAAAAAATGGTTAAAAAGGGTAATATAAAGGGAAGTCGTACAACGACAGTTATACGACATTGGAACAGATTTTTTCCTGATCATGTTAAATTGTAGGTTAAAAGGTCTTGATGTTCAACACATTTTGATTATTTTTGCCATGTTTTTATTTGGGTCGAAGGGCTGAAGCGTCATAAATCGATAAAATCCAACAGGACTTCCTCCACGAAATCGGGAGCGGCTTTTTTGATTTGATCGACGGTATGCAAATACCGCTGGGTTGTGTTGATGTGCGTATGGCCCAGGTTTTCCTGCACTTGCTGAAGGGTTGCTCCAGTCAGCAAAGCAAGCGTCGCGCTGGTGTGCCGCAGCCAATGCGGCGTCGGTTTTTTTGTGAGGATGGACTCGCCGGCTTTGCCGATAATCCGCTCGACCTGCCGGACCGAGATGGGGAAGACAAGCCCGTTTTTTAATGGAACGCCGTCCGTTCCCGCTTCCGAGCGGTACTCCTCGTACAATCGCCACAGGTGTCCGGGAACCTTGATGCTTCGCGCTTTGCCGCCTTTTCCCCGCTCCACCGTCAACCATACGGACGTATCTGTCAGATCCCGATGGAAATGCTCCCAACGCATCGCAACCAGTTCCGATACGCGGAGCCCCAACGTAACCAGAGAAAGTCCGATCAAGAAGTTTCGACGGTTTTGCAGCCTTAACCTTTTGAGCAGTCTTCCGACTTCGTCTTTCGTCAAATAATGCTTGGAACTCGTTACCGGCACGCTTGGCGTTCGCACGGAAGAGGTCGGATTCCGGCTGAACAGTCCGATGTTCCCGTCGCTTCCCCATTTGAACAGCGATTTCAACGGGGCGATGATCGCCGATACGCTGGCGGCCGACAACGGCTTGCCGGAATAGCTGGCATATCCCCGGATCAGCCCCAGCTTGAAGGCCTCGATGTCTTTCCAAGTCACGTCTCTTAACGGTTTATTCGGAATGAAGCTTCGAAACAGCGTGATTGCGCGTCTGTAGCTTTTGACGGTGTTGTCCGACAGTCCGCTGACTGCCAAAAACATCTCCACAATTTGATCGTCCTCGATATGATCTCCCTGCTGTACGGGTTCCGCGTGTTGCCTTCCCGCCAAAACCGCCATCGCTGGATAGTCGCTCATAGGCCGTTTCCCCTTTCATCCAATGTCGTATAACTGTCGTTGTACGACTCGAGCGGAATCGCCACCGACAAACTCTATCCGATAACTATTATCGGTAAGACAGGGGTCTGGGAAAAGTTCTCATCTAGGAGGTTGCTATGAATTCTGGGTTGACGGTCGTCGGATCGCCGGTTCGGAAGGTTCGTCCAAGCTCGGATGTGCCCGGATGGAAGAACATGCTGAAGAACAAGCACGCTCCGACCTACACGCACTGCATTCGGGTGGCCAAGCTCGCGCACATGCTCGGAACCGCCATGAGGCTGACGGAAAAAGAACTGGCCCAGCTCGGGACAGGGTGTTGCTTGCACGACATCGGAAAGCTCATGATTCCCAATTCGATCCTGAACAGCTCGAAGCCGATGACCGACCGGGAGTGGCGCCTGATGAAGCTTCACCCGGAGATCGGCTCGGACATATTGGAGAGGACGACCTCCGTCGATCGGGAGGTTATCGAAATTGTCAGGCACCACCACGAACGGTGGGACGGCACAGGGTATCCCGCAGGTCTGAAGGGCGCGGACATCCCGCTGTTCGCCCGCATTTGCTCCGTCGTCGACGCCTTTGACAGCATGATCTCGGAACGGCCTTACCGCAAGCGCCGGACGATAGAAGAAGCCGTCACGGAGCTGATCGCTCACGGGGGAACGCAGTTCGACACGGCGATCGTCCTCCAATTCGAAGCCATCGTCAAGGATGTGCAGTATTTATATCCGATCAAGATTCAGGCGAACGAATCCTCGCGGACACGGCACGAAGAGAGGGCGGACACTCAAGGGTGATCGGCCCGGTTCGTTTCTTCCGTGCGGCCCCGTCCGTTGCGACCCGCTTGTTCCCATTGGAACGGCGGGATTTCTTTTTTATAATAAAGAGAATAAAGGGATGGAGGAGAGGGGGACAGGACGTTGGCTAATGAGATCATCCGCCACAAGCTGGCGCTGCTGCCGGACAAACCGGGCTGTTACCTGATGAAAAACGCGGACGGCGCCATCATCTACGTCGGCAAGGCGAAGGTGCTCAAAAACCGCGTCCGGTCGTATTTTACCGGCAGCCATAACGTCAAGACGCAGAAGATGGTCGGCGAGATTGCCGATTTCGAATATATCGTCACGAAAAACAATATGGAGGCGCTGATCCTCGAATGCAACCTGATCAAGCAGCATATGCCGCGCTACAACGTGCTGCTGAAGGACGATAAAACGTTCCCGTATATCAAAATTACGAACGAGCGTCATCCGAGGCTGGAGGTGACGCGCCGGGTCGTGAAGGACAAGGCGAAATATTTCGGCCCTTACCCGAACGGCTACGCGGCCCAGCAGACGAAGAAGCTGCTCGACCGGCTGTATCCGCTGCGCAAGTGCAGAACGATCCCGGACAAGGTCTGTTTGTATTACCACATCGGCCAATGCGTCGCTCCGTGCGAATTCGAAGTTTCTCCCGATGAATACGAGCGCATGATCGCGGAAATCTCGCGGTTTTTGAACGGCGGCGCCGGCGCGATCAAGGAAGAGCTGACCGCCCGAATGATGGAGGCGGCGGAGGCGCTTGAGTTCGAGAAAGCGAAGGAGCTGCGCGATCAGATTCATCAGATCGACCTGCTGATGGACAAACAGGCGATTACGACCGCCGACGTGACGGACCGGGACGTATTCGGCTACGCGGTCGACAAGGGCTGGATGTGCGTCCAGATCCTCTATATGCGCCAAGGCAAAATGATCGAGCGCCACGCGACGTCGTTTCCCTTCTACGGCGAAGAGGCGGAGGATTTCCTGACGTTTGTCTCGCAATATTACAGCGAGAACCCGGCTCTGCCGAGGGAAATTCTGCTGCCGGAGCTTGGCGAAGGAGGCGAGGACGCGGCCGAAGGGCTGCAGCAGTGGCTCGGGACGAAGGTGCTGACGCCGCGGCGCGGGGCCAAAAAATCGATGGTCGCCATGGCGGTCGAGAACGCCCGGCAGGCGTTGGAGGAGAAGTTCCGGCTTATCGAGCGCGACGAGCAGCGGACCGTGCAGGCTTCGGCCAATCTCGGCGAACTGCTGGGCATCGGCCCGATCCGCCGGATCGAAGCGTTCGACAACTCCAATATTCAAGGGACCAGTCCGGTGTCGGCGATGGTCGTGTTCGTCGACGGCAAGCCGAGCAAAAAGGAGTACCGCAAATACAAGCTGCGCACCGTGCAGGGACCGGACGATTACGAATCGATGCGGGAGGTCATCCGCCGGAGGTACGAGCGCGTGCTGAAGGAAGGGCTCGAGCTGCCCGATCTGATCGTGGTCGACGGCGGACGCGGGCAAATCTCCGCGGCGATCGACGTGCTGGAGAACGAGCTTGGCTTGTTCGTCCCGGTCTGCGGCCTCGTGAAGGACGCGAAGCACCGGACCGCCCAACTGATGACGGGCGATCCGCCGGAGCCGGTGCCGCTCGCGCGCGACAGCCAGGAATTTTATCTGTTGCAGCGCATTCAGGACGAGGTGCACCGGTTCGCCGTCACGTTCCACCGCCAGACGCGCGGCAAATCGATGACGATGTCGCGGCTTGACGCGATCCCCGGCATCGGCGAGAAACGGCGCAAGCTGCTGCTGAAGCATTTCGGCTCGATCGCCCGCATGAGGGAAGCGTCCATCGACGAGTACCGCGAGATCGGCATCGGCGACAAGCTGGCGAAGCAAATTCTCCTCGCGCTGCGCGAGGAGGAGGCGAAGTCCGACGGGGGCGCGGAGATGCCCGCGCAGGTCGCCGAAGGTGCGGCGCCGTACGGGGCTTCGGCCGGAGGCCGGGCGGAATCGTGAGGGAAGCTAAAACGGCTTCGCCGTCCTGGGAAATCCCAGGGCGGCGAAGCCGTTTTGTCTTGGAATGCGTCATGCCGGCGGATTCGGCATGGCGGGAGGAGTCGGAGCGCCCCGTCCGGAACGCCGCTTCGTCCAGGCGGACATGGCCAGCGCAACCAGAAACGGCGAAGCGGCAAATACGGCGGCGGAGGCGATATGGATCGGCGAAGGCTCGATCGTGATCAGCTCGACCGCCGTCATGAGGCTGTTGGCGGCGGCGTGCGCGAACACGACCGTCCAGAAGCCGTACCGCAGGTAAGCGAAGCCGAACAGCAATCCGAACAGGGTGACCTCCCAGATTCGCGTATAGAACGGGTAAAGCGGGTAAGCGGCGTGTCCGATCGACCAGACGAAGCTGGTCAGGATGACGGCCGCCCATTTGCTGCGGGTAATCCGGTATACGATGCTGATGCCGAACAGCCGGAAGATTGCTTCCTCCTGAAACGCCGCGATCCAGGCCACAACCGGATAAAGCCATATGAACCGCAGGTTGAGGGAGGACGTCTGCGGATCGTTGATGCTCCACATGCCGAAGTAGGATTCCGCCACGAAGAACATGAAGGCCTGAACGCCGATCATAAACAAGGCGATCTTGTACCCGCGCTTCATCGCGGTTATCGTTTCTTCTGCGAAGCGCGGCGAGCGGGGATGCGTCCAGAGATTCCAGCCGACCTGGCGGGTCATCTCTTCGCCCGCGACGAAGATAAAGTACAAGCCGACGATCAGCAGCAGCTCGATACTCATCGTAAACGCCGTCTCGATCCATTCGACGATGTCCGGGTAGAAGACGTCGCCCTTCATCGCCAGCAGCACGGGCGACATGTTCCAGTGGTGCAGAAGCGTCAGGATGCCGACGACGATCGAAAGCGCCGCTCCTCTCGTGAACGAGGCCTGCTTGCGGTTGATGATCGCCAAGATCAACGCCGTCAGGCAAAACGCCAGCAGCAGGCCGTAAAAGGCAAGCGACAGCATCGCCGATATACCGTCCTGCCGCTCCTGCCAGTCGCGATGGTGCAGCGGAGGCTCGAAGCCTTCCCGGTATCCGACGATTTGCCCATCGTGAATGTACACGGTGCGGACCAGCTCCGCCTCCCCGACGACGGCGGACGTTTCCGTGAACCGGTACGCTTTCCGCGGTGAGAACGCCCCGAGGTCCGGTTCGAGCGCCGATTGCGGGGTGCGAACGTGCAGCTCGGACGTATCCGGATTGATGCCCTTGGCGCGCAAATACTCGCGGGCGAGCTTCTCCTCGGTCTGGCGGTCTTCCTGAGCGTTGCCGCTCGTTTCTTTCACCCAGCCGATCACCTTCGGTTCAAACAGGCTGACGTAGACGTAATAGCGGAAACGATCCGATTCAAATTCGGCTTTGTAGTATTCGAGCGGGTACCGGTCGGCATAATGTCCGGCGTATTCGCTTTCCAAGCCGTACCGGACGAGATATCCGTTCATGTGTTTGTTCGTGTCGTACGCGATCTGGGCCGCCGCCGCGTTCGCTTCCCCGGGCGATTCGAGTTCGGCGACAAATTCCCGCGCCTTGTCCAGCGCGGCGTCCTTCCCGATGCGGTCGTGGACGGACGGAAGCTCGGCCGCGTCGCCGGAGGGTCCCAACGGCATAAACGTCAGAACGCCGTACAGGATGACGCCGACGACGGCGAGCAACGTAAGCGACAACTTTTTCGGGGATGAGGTCGAGGTCATGGGCACGACTCCTTTTATCAATGGCAAGGGAAAGGATTCCATCCCTTACCGTATCATACGCAAAGCGAAGTTGCCAATAGAAGCGATAGCCTTACCATTCCCTCGATTTCACGACTTATCACCCGCTAAAATCGCTTACAGTCCGCTTAGTCCTGCGATTACGGCGAAAATCCGCGTTCCACGGCGTTTGTCCCCGAAACGCCGCTGACTTATAATCGTAGTCATATTGCGAATCGAATAACAAGCCGAATTTCTGTTTGAAAACGGGGGAACCATGTTAATGGAAGTCTATCGATTTCCAGCCGGGGTGAATTTCGCGCAAACGCCGCGAATAGGGGGCCTGTCGACCCGAATCCGTCAGCTAACCTCGTAGGCTTTAATGTCAGGAGACCGCTACCGTTAACGGCATTGGGTATCCAGTGCCGTTTTGTGTTTATGACGCGTGTATCGGCGGTTGTACGCCGGGAGGAATTATCCGATGAGCACGTCATCGCGATTGCGCAAGTTTCAATGGACGCCGCCGAGAATTCTCGTGCTGGGCTTCGCCGTTATCATCTGGATCGGCGCGCTGCTGCTGACGCTGCCCGTCTCATCGAGCTCCGGCGAACGACTGCCCCTGCTCGACGCTTTGTTTACGGCCACCTCCGCCACTTGCGTGACGGGACTTGTCGTCGTGGATACGGGGACCTACTTCTCTGTATTCGGCCAAGCGGTGCTGGCCGTGCTCATCCAGGTCGGCGGCCTCGGCTTCATGACGATGACCACGCTGTTCGCGCTGCTGCTCAAAAAGCGGATCACGCTCAAGGAGCGGCTGATCCTGCAGGAAGCGATGAATCAGGGCAGTATGGAAGGCATCGTCCGGCTGATCCGCAAGGTCGCGATCTATTCGCTGACGATCGAGGGGATCGGCGCGCTGCTGTTCGCGATCCGGTGGTCGTTCGACATGGAGCCGGGGCGGGCCGTCTACTTCGGCGTGTGGCATGCGATCTCGATGTTCAACAACGCCGGCTTCGACTTGTTCGGCGAGTTCCGCAGTCTGACGCTATATGCGGACGACCCGGTCGTCAATCTGGTCGCGATGGGACTGATCGTCTCCGGCGGCCTCGGCTTCGCGGTTTTGTCCGATCTCGCCGAGTTTCCGAAGCGGCGCAGGCTGAGCTTGCATTCCAAGGCCGTCCTGAGCATGACCGGATTCCTTATCGCCGTCGGGGCGGTCGTCATCTTCGCGCTCGAATATTCGAACGGCAAGACGCTCGGCAGCCTGGACGTGTCGGGCAAATTCTGGGCTTCGCTGTTCCAGTCGGTGACGCCGCGGACGGCCGGCGCCAATACGATCGACATCGCGGGATTGAGCCAGGCGACGCAATTTTTTATCGTGCTGCTGATGTTTATCGGCGCCTCCCCGGGATCGACCGGCGGCGGGATCAAGACGACGACATTTACCGTGCTGATCGGGGCCATGCTGGCGATGATCCGGGGCAAGGAAGATGTGGTGCTGTTCCGGCACCGGCTGGCCGGGGAGCGCATCTACAAGGCGATCACGCTGACGATGTTCGCGTTGCTGCTGGTCGTCGTCATGACGATGGCGCTGTCGACGACGGAGGATCATCACTTTCTGATGATTTTGTTCGAGGTCACGTCCGCGTTCGGAACGGTTGGGCTTTCGATGGGGCTGACGCCGGATTTGACGGACATCGGCAAAATCTTGATCTCGCTGACGATGTTCGCCGGACGGCTCGGACCGGTGACGCTCGCGTACGCCCTTCGGCCGAAGCCGGATAAGGAGCTGTACCGGTATCCGGAGGGCAGAATCACGATCGGATAAACGATTGGCGATTGCGGAAGAAGGGGTTCATATGCGGCCTGCAAAAAAATCGATAAGGCTATCGCCTTCCCAGGTGCTTGTGCTGGGCATGCTCGCGGTCATCTGGACGGGCGCGTTCCTGCTGTCTTTGCCGATCTCCTCGCAGGAGGGAACGAGGCTGCCGCTGATCGACGCCTTGTTCATGGCGACGTCGGCCGCTTGCGTCACGGGTTTGGTCACCGTGGATACGGGCACGTATTTCTCGATATTCGGCCAAATCGTGCTGATGATCCTGATGCAGATCGGCGGTCTCGGCTTCATGACGATGTCCACGCTGTTCGCTCTGATGCTTCGCAAGCGCATCTCGCTGAGGGACCGGCTCGTGTTGCAGCAGGCGCTCAACCAGAACGACATGTCCGGTCTGGTCCGGCTCGTCCGCAAGATTATTCTGTACTCGTTCGTCATCGAGACGGTCGGCGCCCTGCTGCTCGCCATTCGCTGGTCGTTCGACATGTCCGTCGGCCGCGCGGTTTATTTCGGCATCTTCCATTCCGTCTCGATCTTCAACAACGCCGGCTTCGACCTGTTCGGAGAATTCCGCAGCTTCACGCTGCATGTGAACGACCCGATCGTCAATCTGGTCGGCATCACGCTGACGATTCTCGGCGGCATCGGGTTTATCGTCATGGCCGATCTCATCGAATGGCCCGAGCGCAAGCAGTTGTCGCTTCATTCCAAAGTGGTGCTGACGACGTCGGCCTTCCTGATCGCGGCGGGCACCGTTGTGGTGTTTGTGTTCGAGTTTACGAACAGCAGCACGCTCCAGCCGCTGAGCTGGTCCGGCAAAATACTGGCCTCTCTCTACCAGGGAGTCACCCCGCGTTCGGGCGGAACGGCGACGCTCGATATCGCCAGCATGCGCCAGGCGACGCAATTTTTCATCGTGATCCTGATGTTTATCGGCGCGGCTCCGGGTTCAACGGGCGGGGGCATCAAGGTGACGACGTTTGCGGTGCTGATCGGCGCGATGGTGGCGATGCTGCGGGGCAAGGAGGATATCGTCATGTTCCGCAACCGGCTGGCCAAGGACCGCATTCACAAGGCGATCACGCTCACGCTGTTCGGCATCGGCACGGTCGCGATCATCACGATGCTGCTGTCGGCGTTGGAGGACCGGCATTTTCTGATGATCTTGTTCGAGGTCACCTCCGCGTTCGCCACGTGCGGCCTCTCGATGGGCCTGACGCCCGGGCTGTCGGAGCTGGGCAAGGTGATCATCACCGTGACGATGTTCGTCGGGCGGCTCGGTCCCGTGACGTTGGCATTCGCCTTGCAGCCGAAGCCCGAGAAGGAGCTGTACCGATACCCTGAAGGCCAAATTACAATCGGATGATCTCCCCGAGCGGGTTCGATCATCCCACAGGAGATAAAGATCAACGATGAAAAACAAGCAATACGCTGTGATCGGTCTGGGCCGATTCGGCTCCAGTCTCGCGAAAGAATTGGTTCGCCTGGATTTCGAGGTGCTTGGCATCGACATCGACGAAGAAGTCGTGCAGGAGATGCAGGACAAGCTGACCCATACGGTGGTCGCCGACTGTACGGAGGAAGAAGTGCTGCGGTCGCTGGGCATCCGCAATTTCGACTGCGTCATCGTGGCGATCGGCGACGATATCCAATCGAGCATCATGACCGCCTTAATATTGAAGGATCTCGGCGTGAAGCAGGTCGTGGCCAAAGCGCTGAACGAGCTTCACGGCAAGGTGCTGGAGCGGATCGGCGTCGACCGGGTCATTTATCCGGAGCGGGATATGGGGATTCGAGTGGCGCATCAGCTCGTGTCGCCGAATCTGCTGGATTATATCGAGCTGTCCAAAGATTACACGGTTGCGGAGCTGTCCGTCTCGAAGCGGATTTCCGGCCGGACGCTGCGGGATCTCGATCCCCGGCGCAAGCACGGATGCAGCGTCGTGGCGATCAACAAGCACAGCGGCGTCATCATCGCGCCGATGGCGGAAGACCGCGTCGATGTCGGCGACGTCATGGTCGTGATCGGCACCAACGAACAGATCGACTCCTTCGAAGA
Source organism: Paenibacillus thermoaerophilus (assembly GCF_005938195.1). Taxonomy (GTDB): domain Bacteria; phylum Bacillota; class Bacilli; order Paenibacillales; family Reconciliibacillaceae; genus Paenibacillus_W; species Paenibacillus_W thermoaerophilus. The sequence goes on along the minus strand of NZ_VCQZ01000003.1, from coordinate 2,700 downwards.
AGAAGTGAACCGGTAGGCGGCGGAGGATCGGCATCGGAAAGGGAACAGGGCAAAACGTATGCATGCGACGACCAATCATCAGATTTACGGGCAAGCGGAAGCGTTTATCCGGACTTGTTACCGCGAATTGGGCAAGACGGAGGCGGAGGCGGATCGTCGGCTGAGGCAGATAGGCGAGGAGATCGCGCGGACCGGGACCTATGCGCATACGGCGGAGGAATTAACGCACGGCGCGCGGATGGCTTGGCGCAACAGCAACCGCTGCATCGGCCGGCTGTTTTGGCAGACGCTCGAAGTGTTCGACGCCCGCGGCGCGCGGACGGCGGACGACATGGCGCAGGCGTTGTTCGACCACCTCGCCTACGCGACCAACGGCGGACGCATCCGCCCGGCGATCACCGTATTCGCGCCGGCGAGCGGCGGGGGAGGCGGAGCTTCCGCGGGACCGCGGATCTGGAATCACCAGTTGATCCGTTACGCGGGTTACAGAGGCGCGGACGGCCGCGTGATCGGCGACCCCGCCTCCTTGGCGTTGACGGAGGTGTGCATGCGGCTTGGCTGGCGCGGCGCGGGCGGCCCGTTCGACGTGCTTCCGCTTGTCCTGCAGCCCGCCGGGGTAAAGCCGGTTCTGTTCGACATTCCGAAGGAACTGGTTCTGGAGGTCAAGCTGACGCATCCGACGTTGTCCTCGTTCGAAGAGCTCGGACTGCGATGGTACGCCGTTCCCTGCGTGTCGGACAAGCGGCTGGAAATTGGCGGCGTGTCGTATCCCGCGGCTCCGTTTAACGGTTGGTATATGGGAACGGAGATCGGGGCGCGCAACCTGGCCGACGAGTACCGGTACGACATGCTTCCGGACGTGGCGAAGCTTTTGGGACTGGATACGTCCACAAATGTGTCGCTGTGGAAGGATCGCGCGCTCGTCGAACTGAATGTCGCGGTTCTCCACTCCTACAGAACCGCGGGCGTCAGCATCGTCGACCACCATACGGCGGCGGAGCAGTTTCGCCGCTTCGAGGAGCAGGAATGCGCAGCGGGGCGAAAGCTGACGGGAGACTGGACCTGGCTGATCCCGCCGATGTCGCCGGCGACGACGCATATGTGGAACAAAAGCTACGATCCCGCGATCGTGCCTCCGAATTTCTACGATCAGGAGAACGTCTGCTAATGCGATGCCCCTTTGGACTGATTTACGGGGCCAGGCGGGACGAGAAGCGCGCCTGAACCCGGCCGATCCATTCGAGCGTTTCGGCCGCCAGCGAAGTGTTGCGCAGGAAGATCAGCGAAGTCGTGCGGGTCGTCAGCTTCAGCTCCGGCACTTCCAGCATCTCCAGGCCGTTGTAGTCCAGCAGCACTTCGCGCATGTAGGAGCGGGGCAGCAGCGTCGCCAGGCCGCATGTCGCCGCCATCCTCACGGTCGCCTCGAAGGAATCGATCTCCATCCGCAGATCGGGCGCGATGCCGTACCTTTCGAGCAATTCGTCGACCAGCACTCTGTACCACGCGCCGCGGGAGAACAGGATCATCGGCAGGCCGTCGAGCCATTGGATGTTGGGAGCCGGCGCGGGTCCCGAGGCCAGCAGCGGATGCCCGGCGGGCAGCACCAGGCACAGATGGTCGTCGAACAGCGGCACGCATTGCAGATCGGGCGATTCGAGCGAAGAAGCGATCAGGCCCAGATCGACCTTCTTGTCGCGGACCATCGCCACGATTTCGTGCGTCTTGCCCGTCAGGGCTTTGATGTCCGCGTGCGGGAATTCCCGCGTGTACATCGTGACGAGATCGGGAAGCGTGGACTGCAGGGTGGTCAGACTGGCCCCGATCGTCAGGCTGAGCGAAGCGCCGTTGCGATAGTCGTTCAGATTTCGCTGGAATTTATGGTTGAGCCGGCGGAGCTCGATCGCGTGATCGTAGCACATCCGGCCGGCTGCGGTCAGTTCGAGCCGCTTGCCTTTGCGCTCGAACAGCGTTACCCCGAGATGTTCCTCCAGTTTGCTGAGCCGTCTCGACAGAGCCGGCTGAGACAAATTCAGCACCTGGGACGCCTTGTTCAAGCTGTTATGCTCGACGGCGGCCACCAGCACGTCCAAATCCTCTACCTGCATGGACGTCATCCCCCTCTGTGATGTGCGGCTTCCGAACGGTTGCGCCGATTCATGGCGCAGGCACGGTGTCCCGCATTCGTTCGTCCGCCTGTTCCATCGTTCATATGCACAATGTGCATAAAGAGATATGTCAAATCGACACTTCCATTATAAGCGAAACAAGGTTAGGATGAATAGTGTCACAAATCGTCCACATTCCGGCTGATCTTCCGTCCTTCGGGCAAAACTAATCGCGGACAGCCGAGGATCGGGAAAGGCTGGACGCCTGTCGAACGCTCCCGATTTGCCGCCGAGAAAGCGGTTGACGGTCAATTTTGGCAGGGGTACAATGGATGGTGGCTTTTCACAGGCACGTAAACAAATAGGGAGCCATTCCTGTAATGAATGAATTCGAGGTTTGAATGAAAAAAGTACCTTCTGTATACTGGGGAACGTTCCGACCAAAGAACAAATCCCAGCGCAGGAGGCACTCTACAATGAAGTATAAACACGCCAGGAAACAGAATCAACGAATTCAACAAATTACCGAATCAACTCTTGTTGTCGGGGCCGACATTGCCAAGAAAACACATGTCGCCAGAGCCGTCGATTTCCG